>JALOPN010000347.1 GCA_025453875.1 Gemmatimonadaceae bacterium
AACTGTCCGCGTCATGAATTGAGTTGCATCATGGCCTCACGCGATCCGATCTTGACCGCGTAACAGCTCCGTGCCCATCTGCGGGCCCTCCGAAAGTCGCAGGGACTCACGCAACGTGAGCTCGCGCAGCGGCGCGGCGTGTCCGTCGCACGCATCAGCACCATCGAGCAGAATCCCGGCGCGGTCGGCCTGAAGCAGCTCATGCAGTTGATGAATTCTCTCGGGGCGCGGCTCACGATCGAAGCGAGGACGACCGACGGTCACGCCAGGAACCCCTCCATCCTCCTGCAGCGCGGCGGCTCTGTCATGACGCCGCTCCACGACCTGATGTCCGCGTGATGGGCCGCATTGCCTCCACAGACATGACGGGCCGACCCTTGCCTCTGGCCACTTAAGATAAGAATTATTATCTTACGTGTCATGAACGCCCTAACCCCTTCTGATTGGACATTTTACGGTCGTCGACGTGAGCTCGAAACCATCGGGGAGATCCTGCGTCGACGACGCTGGTTCTTTCTCAAGGTCTCGGGACGGCGGCGCATCGGAAAGACCAGTCTCGTCCACCAGGCCCTCGTGGCGGAGCGGCGCGACCGCGTCCTCTACCTGCAGGTGCCGGACTCGGACCCGGCCGGCGTCGTGTCGGCCGCGCGGGACTTCTTCGAGCTGTTCGGGGTCCAGCTGACGCCACCGACCGACCTGCGCACCCTCGCGGCGCCTCTTCGAGTTCACCTCGTATCTGCAGTACGAGGTGGACCAGCTCTCGCGCGATGCCGCCGAGATCCACGGTGGTCTCATCGTCCTCGGCTCGATTCACACCGAAATGGCCGCCCTGCTCGAGGATCGTGGTGCGCCGCTGTTCGCTCGCGTCACCGACACGCTCGATGTGGAGCACCTCGATATTGCCTCGGTGCTCGAGATCCTGCGCGTACATGCCGAGCCGACCGCAGAACGCCTGCTCTTCCTGTGGAACCTCTTCGAGGGCGTACCCAAGTTCTATCGCGATGCCTACGAGGAGGGAGTGCTCGCCGCCGAGCGCATCGAACTCGTGCGCGAACTGTTCTTCTCGAGCTCGTCACCGCTGCGGACCGAGGCCGAGAACTGGTTCCTGCGAGAGCTGCGCGGACGTTATGACCTCGTCCTCAAGTACGTCGCCCGACACCCTGGGTGCACGAATGGTGAGCTGCTGGCACACGCGCGGCAGGTGGATGCCGATCGCGAGCAGCAAGTCGGTGGCTACCTGCAGGTGCTGCGCGATCGCTATCGCATGATCGAGCTGCGACAGCCGGTCTTCGCCAAGACATCGAGTCGAAACGGCCGGTACTACATCGCCGACAACTTCCTGCGAACGTGGCTTGCCGCGCTCGCCACGCCCACGGCCTCGGTGCACTTCCGGCCGCTCGATGAACTCGTGGCGGACGCCGACCGTCGACTTGCCGACACCGAGGGATTCGGTCTCGAAAAGCTCGCCGGCACACTGTACGAAGAACGCAGCCGGAAGGGACTCGACGGGTTCCGACTTACCGCGCGCGTGCGCGGCTACTGGGATCGCGGCGACACGGAACTCGATCTCGTGGCCCTCAACGAGGACGACCGCATCGTCCGCCTCGGCAGCTGCAAACGAGCCGCCGAGAAGCTGGCGCCGGACTTCCCTCGGTTTGACGAGCATGTCGCGCGATTCCTTGCGCGCCAACCCGCCCTGCGCCACTGGCGCGTGGAGAAGGTGGCGATCACGACGCGTCACTCGCCGACGTCCCGACAAGCGGCCGAGCGCGCGGGCTATATCGCGCAGGACATCGAGGAGCTCACGCTTGGCCTCTGAGTGAGCGAGGCGCGCGGAGCGCGCTGCCTCCCGCCTACCGAGCGAACGACCTCGAACCGCCAACTCCAGCCGCCGACGCACCTACTGCGCAATCAGCAGCAGCTCCCAGTGAGCCAGCGGATTCTCACCGTCGGTGATCACGGTGGGCACCCGCTCACCAACACTCAGGAAGTGCCCGTACGAACGCGACCGGATCTGCCAATGACCGGTTGTCCGCAGCTGAACCAACTGCCAGTGCGTACTGGCGTCCGACGGGTCGTCGTCGAGGGTGACGTTGCTGCCAGCGTCACTGTCCAGGTACCGCAGCCTGCCCTCGGGATGCTGACACTCCAGCGTCCACGAGCGGTCGGGCGCCACGCGGGCAATCCACTGCGTGTTCGGATCGCCGATGACATCCCCAAGTACCAGCGCGCCGGTGTTCGGATCACCGATCAGGAACTCGTACGGCTTGCCGATCACAGCCCGCACATACAGCCGGTCACCGTCCTGAATGCTCGCCATGTGATCGCTCCGTGTCATGTAGGATTCGCGTTCCAGCTCACGCGAGCAATGTGCGGGCCACGACGGCATCCCCACCAGCCCTCGACCCGCGACAACACCACCCGTCCGCTACGCCGCTGCAACTCGTGCCGCACCACCTGTTCGAATTGCACATCGTGGGACAGCGCTCGATGACCGGGGCGCAGGCGGTACTCGGGAATCACGGATGCCACCTGATGAGATATGGTGCAATGCAGCACCGGGGTGGCGCATGCCGGAACACGATCTCGCCGTTCGTGCCGTGATCCAACTGAAACGTCAGCCCGGCGAGAGCTCAGGACATCGCCTGTAACCCATCCCACGACCACCGCGCCAGCGTGAGCCCCTCCGGCACATCGTCCTTGCTCCGCGGATACGCGTCCATCGCCGTGTCCGTCGCCCACGCGAAGTACGCGTTCAGGACCGACCGCAGCTCCGGGTCGTGCACGCCGACGTCCTCGAGCGCGCGCGCGAAGCAGGCGATCGCCCGACGATTCATCTCGGGGTGCGGGCCGTTGCCGCTGTGCATGCGCACCACCGCCGACTCGGTGCCGTAACGTTCGCTGTAGGTCGGCGGTCCGCCCCACGCCTCGGCCCAATAGGCGGCGAGCCGCTCCGCGTGCTGCGGATGCACCGGCGCGCGAAATGCATGGGCCAGCACCTCGTCGGCCACCACCCGCTCGTGCCAGGCATGTATGGCGCTCGGTGTGGTGTGAGGGAGGCGCGCGACGCAACAGGCCGTGAAGGCAGCCCCGTCGCCCGGACTGCGCATCCTCCCGCGTCGGTGCCCCTCACGTCCCCCCGAACCACTCATACCCACGATCGCTCCAGTACCCGCCATTCGCCTGCGGCATGAACGTGATGCGCGTGAGATACTTCGTATTCTTGTACCCGAGCTTGATCGGACCGTGAATGCGCGCCGGCGCGCCGTA
>JALOPN010000348.1 GCA_025453875.1 Gemmatimonadaceae bacterium
GCCATGTTGCTCATGCCCATGCCACCGATGCCGACGCACGCCACGTTGAGGGTGCGACTGGGGAGCTTGCCGGTGGTACCGGCAACGAGGTGGCGCGGCAGGACGAGCGCACCGAGGCCGAGGGCGGCGGCCTGACCGAGGAAATCTCGGCGGGAAGACGGGGGAGTGGTCATCGCGCGATCGTACGGCCGGGAACGCGCGGCGTCAATCCGTGGGCGCGGGCGTCGGGCACTGCTCGTCGGGCGTGAGTCCGAGGAGTGAATCCACCACCCAGGCGGCCACGCGGGCGTCACCGTCTCCGATGGGGAGCGTGTCGAGATGCGCACGAACCCGTGCGAGCAGCGGCGCGTCGTTCGTCGTGCGCTCCGTCGCGGCACGCTCGAGCGCGCGATAGGCCTCGGTGGTCATCGCGACCGGCCGCGTGAGTCCTGTTCGGCACTCGCTGGCCTGCGCCGCGTCCGCGCGGTAGCGGAAGGCGATAGTGAGGCGCGCCGGGTGCGTGAGCATCACAGGCTCGGCGAGCGGGGTCAGCGCGTGCGAAAGCGCCGTGGCGGCGCGCTCGCCGTTCATTTGCAGCTGCGTGAGCGAGCCATCGGACTCTGCGGCAAAGAAGCGTGGGGCGTCATTGCTGCCCGTGAGTATGATGCGTCCGCTCGATGGCTCCTGCTGCCAGGTGCCCACGTCAGCGTCGATGGTATCGCCACCGCCGTTGGTGCCGAGATAGGCTGCCTCGCGCTGATAGGTGCCGTCAGGGGCGAGTCGCAACGTGGTCCGAATGCCGTCGCAGTCAGCGCACGGGAGGTCGCCGCGCCAGATCCCGCCTGCGGCGGGAATCGATGTGGAAACCACCGGTACGGTGCGGTCGTCTGCACAGGCAGCGCCGCCGAGCGCGACGGCGACGAACGCGAGCGCGCCGCCGCGCCGCCCCCGTGGCACGAGGTGAGCGAGCGCGCGCTGCGCGACGCGGAACGACAGACTCCATGCGGACACCACCAGACCTCCGTGACGGCTGAGAGACCCCTGGAACATAGGGCCGCGGTTGGCTCAGGGTCAGCGTGGCTGCCGCCGATACTTCGAGGAATGCCCGCCGCCTCGCCCTCCGGTCGGCGCCTCGGCGGCGCCGTGCTCGCGTATCTCGTGATCGTCACGCTGCTCATCACGTGGGCGCCCTTCGACTTCGCGACGCGTCCGCAGCATGGCCTCACGTCGCTGTGGACGTGGTCCGATCTGCTGCTCAACGTGCTGATGTTCATGCCACTGGGCTTTCTGTGGCAGGGGGCGCGACGTGCGACTGTCGCCGACCTACCGTCCGTCAGCGAGTCAGTGATCGGCGTTGTGCCCGCCTTGCTCGCCGGTGCACTGCTCAGTGGGATCATTGAGACCGGGCAGCTGTTTCTTGCGGGACGCTACACCTCGCTGCTCGACGTGCTCTCGAACGCCGTGGGTGCCATGCTCGGGGCGTGGGTGCTGCAGCGGACGCGATCGCGTCTCGAAGTCACCTCGGGGACGGTGCGTGCCCTCGCGCTCGATCTGCCGTTGTCGGGAGTGATCGTCCTGTTGCTTCCGCTCCTGTGGACGTGGGCGCTCGGCGATGACGGGGGCGCGCGCACACCGCTCCTCTGGATGGCCGCCTGCACCGGTGGGGTACTGATCGGCTCGGTGCACGGGAGTTACTTGTCGATGTCGTCTCCGGCGCGCGACGCGAGTATTGCCGCGACGGCGTGGTTGCTCGTGGGCGCGATGCCGACCGTGTTGCGGTCGCCGTCCGAGGACGTGTTGCTGCACACGTTGGGTGCGGCTCTGCTCGCGGCGCTGATCGGTGGGTGGCGCAGCGATCGTGCCGCACGAAAGCGTCGTGCCGACGGTGCGCAGCGTGTGGAGTATCGCGCACTGCGTCTGGCCATGCCGCCCTTCACCGTGTACGTGACGCTGTGCGCGTTGTGGCCACTCACCACCATCGACGGTCGCTGGCGCGCTGCCTGGATGCTCGCGCCGGCGGCCGACGCGCTGTCGCGTGGACTGCTGCTGTCGTCGCTGGCGCACCTCGCGGCGTTCACGGTGGTAGGCTACGTGACGGCCGAGTTCAACGGTCGCGACAACCAGCGCTTCGTGGCCTCATGGCCGCGTGTGGTGCGCGCCGTCGTCCCGTTGGCGATCTTGCTCGAGTGGGCGCGTGGCTGGAACGCGACGATTGGCGCGAGTGGCATCGTGTTCGCGCTTGCGGTGGCCAGCGGCCTGTTTGGTGGCTGGCTCTATCACCTGCAGCGCGATCACGTGCGCGCGTTGCGCGCCCAGTCGGCGTCGGGTGAGACCGACCGATCAGCGAAGGTCATCGGTGGGGGAGGCATCGAGCGCGACACGCGTGACGTGTCCCTCGTCGTCGAATCGCCAGCGTGACCCGTCATCGGCGGGAAACCCGCGTGCGTCGGCCCACCGCGGCGGTACCGGATGCGGCAGCGCGAGCAGCGCACCGCCGGGCGTGACGAATTGAACACCGCGAGCACACACGCGCGCGCGCGCGGCGCCACGCCTGCGAGGTCGGAGAGTTGTGTGGGGCGATCGGGGTGCATGCCCGCAGAGTGGCGCGGCTGATTGCGTGCCGCCATCAGTGAACCCCTGACGTGCGCGCACAACGCACGAGGGCGCCGACCAGAGTGGTCGGCGCCCTCGTTTCACGTCAGGCGACGTGGTGTTGCACCGCAATCACGCACGACGGCGACGGGCCACGATGGCGAATCCGGCGACGCCGGAGAGGAGCAGCGCGATGGACGCGGGTTCAGGCACCTGCGCGAACGAGCTCGCGCCGACCGTGATGCCGTGCCAGTTCTCGTTCGTCGTCGAGAACCGGATCGACTCGAACGTGCCATTCAGGCGAATCGTGCCGCTGAACTCGTTCCCAACCAGCGGTGACGTGCTGTTGTTGCCCACACCCACATTGTTCGTGCCCGCACCCCAGTAAGCCTGATTCTGCGTGTTGTCGGAGAGCACGGTGTACGAGGCGCCGAAGAAATCATACGTCACCGGCAGTCCGGGCTGGCCCGCGCTGATGAACGCGATGAGCGGGTTCACCACCGCCTGGCCGAACGTGATGGTACCGCCGTAAGTGAACGTGGCGTTGGCGAACTGGATGAAGCCGAGGCGATCAGGTGCCGACACGCCCGCGCTCTGGTAGGGCAGCGCGCGCGCGGGCTGCGAGGCCGGCGTCCAATAGTTGTTGCCGAGGCCGTTCTGGGAAAGCCCGAACGAGGCACCGTTGGCCAGCTGATACCCGTTGAAGTTGCCGGCAAAGCTGATCGTCGTGCTACCGATGGTGCCCGACATCGAGCCACCGAAGCCTTGCGTGGCCTGCGTCCAGTTGGCCCAGGACTGCGCGCCCGCGAGCGCGGGGGTCAGCAGCAGCGCTGCGGCGAGGGAGCGGAGAGAGAGCGACATGTTCGCGTGCGTGGGGATGTGGGACCGCAACAACGGCTTCCCATCGGCAGTGCATTTTCCATGCCTGTCGCGGAGGCGCGTAATCGTGTCCCGACGCACTCGGCATCGGTTCCGTGGGCTGCTCACTGTGGAGCGGACGCCACAGCAGCGTGGCGTGCCGCCATCGATGTCGGCTCAGAACCGCGCCCGCACCCCGATGCTCACCAGCCGCCCTGGCAGGATCGTCGCGTTGTCCGGCTCCCCGGTCTGCACGTCGAGCAGGTTCTCGCCGACCAGTTGCAGCGAGAGATCCCCGCGCAGTTCGCGGGTCACCGTGGCACCGAGACGCGTGACGCCGGGA
>JALOPN010000349.1 GCA_025453875.1 Gemmatimonadaceae bacterium
TTCACTGTACACCCACACGTGACCGCCACTCTGCCGCACGATGCCGTACACGGTCGAGAGTCCGAGGCCGGTGCCACCGGGTTTGGTGCTGAAGAACGGCTCCCAGATGCGCTCGCGCGTGGCCCGGTCCATGCCCACGCCCGTATCGGACACGCTCACGCACACGTAGCGTCCGGGCAGCACACCATGGTGGCGATGCGCGTACGACTCGCCCAGGGCGATGTCGCTCACTTCGACCGACAGCGTACCGCCGGACGGCATCGCTTCACTCGCGTTGACCGCGAGATTGAGCAACACCTGTTCGAGTTGCGTCGCGTCGGCGAGCACGGCCGACGTGATGTCGGCCACGCGCAGATGCAGCGTCACTTCTTCGGTCACCACCCGCTCGAGGAGCCCACGCGCATCACGCACGAGCGCGCCCACATCAAGCACGCGTGGGCGCAGAATCTGCTTGCGGCTGAACGCCAGCAACTGACGCGTGAGTGTGGTGGCGCGCGCCGTCGCCGCCTTGATCTGCAGCACCTCCTCGTGCGGCCCCTCACCCGGCGGCAACTCCTCGAGCAGCAGCTCGCTGAAGCCGCTGATGGCGGTGAGCACGTTGTTGAAGTCGTGCGCGACGCCACCCGCCAGCCGCCCGACGGCCTCCATCTTCTGGGCCTGAAAGAGCTGCTCCTCGAGCCGCTTGCGGTCGGAGACATCGCGGTGCACGGCAACCCAGTGCGAGATGGTCCCGTCGGCATCGACGAGCGGCGCGATCACCATGTCCGCCCAGTACTCGCGCCCCTCGCGCGTGTAGTGGAGGATTTCGGCGCGCACCGCATCGCCGCGTCGCATGTGTTCGCGCACCCGCGCGATGAGCGCCGCATCCGTGCCTGGCCCGTCCAGCAACGTGTTGGGACGGCCCACGGCTTCGCTGCGCGCCCACCCGGTGTGTCGCTCGAAGGCCTCGTTCACGAAGACGATGGGCAGCGTGCCATCGGGCTCCGGATCGGCGCGCGAGATCACGATCAGATCGTTCACGTGCGCGACGGCTTCGCGCAGCAGGTCACGTTCGGCGCGCGCGCGAATGCGCTCCTTTTCCACGGCGTCGGCCGGATCACGCGCGAGCACGGCCACACCACCCGGCAGCGCCACGACGCGCGCGGCTACGATGAGTCCCGTGGACGGAATGCGCACGTCGACCGACACGACCTGCGGCACGTCGCTCGTCTCGGTCGCGTCATCCGAGGCGTCGGCGTCGAGCTGTCGAGCCAGCGCGTCGGACACCGCCGCCCGCAGTGCCGCATGCTCGGGGCCCGGAAACAGCGCGTCGAACGGGCGCCCGAGCGCCGTCGGCGCGTGCACGCCCAGCACCGGTGCCGCGCGTTCGGCCGCCGCATTGAACCACGCGGCGCGTCCGTGCGCATCGAGCACGAGCGCCGCGTCTTCCACCGCCCCGAGCAGGGCGAGCGTCACGCGACGCTCGGGCGAATCCAGCAACGACATATCGGACATGCGGGTCTGGGCAACCGGACGAATGCAACCTTCCGGATGGGAGTGTCGGCACCATCGGGTGCCGACTGTACTCCCCCGCACGCACACTCAGAACGAGACCTGCAACCCCGACGTGAAGATGCGGTCGGTGGACAGGAAGCCCACCTCGGGCAGGTTGTCGAAGCGCACGAGGTAGCCCAGCTTGAGCGCGATCTTCTGCGAGAGCGGCGCGACGAGCGCCGATTCGCTGTTGATGCGGTAGTCCTCCGAGACCTCGAGGTTGGGAATCGTCTCGATCGTCTGCAGGAAGAACGCGTTCGCACCGAAGGTGCGCTTGTACCAGGCCGCCGCGCGCGCGGCCGGGAAGTTGTTGCGCAGACCGTCCACACCGAGCTGCTGCGTGAGCGACGCCCCGGTCTCGAAGCGCAGCGTATCCTTGGGCGCCTCCAACACGCGGAAGACCAGCCCGAGGTACTCCTCGGTACGACGCGAGATACCGGCAAATCGGTTGCGATCGAAGAGCACGCCGGTGGCGAGGGCGACACGCGGCCGCAGCTGGTACTGCGCACCGACGGCGGCACGCAGCAGGTTGGCGTTTTCGACACCGGCGTTCTCGCCGTACACCACGCCGAACGTCTGTTCGAAACGCCACAGACCACGCGCGTGCACCAGTCGCTCGCCGATGTTCACGGTGGACACCTGCGTGTTGCCGCTGGTGGCCACGTACCCGAGATCGGTGGTGAAGTTGGTCACCGGCGCCTCGGCGGGCGCGACGGCCGCCTGCACGGTGCGAGCGGTGGGCGCGGCTTGCGCCCCCAATGACAACACGGTGCCTGGCACCAGCAGCACAGCGGCAAGAGCACTACGACGCATCACGACGGACTCCATGGGGGGGACGAGGAAGACGATCGACTCAGAACGACACCTGGATGCCGGTCGTGAAGAGGCGATCGGTGGACTGGAACGACGGCTCGGGCAAATTGTCGTAGCGCACCTGGTACTCCACACGTAGCGCACCTGGTACTCCACACGCAGCGCCAGCGACCTCGCAATTGGCGACACGAGCGTCGCGACCGCGTTGACACGATAGTCCTCCGCGGTCTCGATATTGGGCACGAGTTCGACCGTCTGAGTCACATAGGCGCGCGGCGCAAGCCCGCGCTTGTACCAGAGCGCGGTACGTGCCGCCGGGAAGTTGCGCGCGGTGCCGTCCACGTTCCGCTGCTGCGTGAACGAACCACCGGCGTCGAGACGGAGT
>JALOPN010000057.1 GCA_025453875.1 Gemmatimonadaceae bacterium
GTGCTGCCACATCCGCTGCATCCGATCGACGCGGCGACGTACACCGAGTACGACACGTTCATGACCGGCGCCGAAGCGCAGCTGCGCACGATGCACGAGACGGTGAATCGGCTGTGGGAGGTGCGCACGCGCTTGCGCAGCGTGCTCGCCAGCATGCCGAAGGAAGCGCGTTTCGATGCGGCCCGCACCGATGGGCAGGCGCTGCTCACACGCCTCGAGGCGTGGGACACCGACATGGTCTCGCGGCTCTCGCGCGCCTACGACGACGTGGAGAACTTCCCGCAGAAGTTCAGCGCCAACTGGATGTTCCTGCTCAACGCCACCGAGAGCGACCTCCCGCGCGTCAACCAGCCGTCGCGCGACCGGCGGTCCGAGCTCGGCGCGCAGTGGGCCGAACTCGAGGGGCGCGCGAGCGCGCTGCTCAACACCGACATCCCCGCGCTCGACCGTCGCTTCTTCGATCTCGGCGTCGGGGCGATCGCGCGCGATCGCAACGCGCCGCGCATTGTGCCGTAGGTGCGGGGAACGGCGGGACGCGAGAACCGCAACTGAGGGATGGAAGACGAACCGAAGAAGAACGGAAGACAAACCAAAGAAGAGCAACAGCACCTCAGACCGCCTGCCCGCTACGCCCCGGCCCCCGGGGTGAGTTGCCCTTCTTGAGTTCGTCTTCCGTTCTTCTTCGGTTCGTCTTGCTCTTCTCTGTTGCTGTTCTCGCGTCTTCGCGCCCCGTCGCGTCTTCGCGTCCCGCAGTTCCACGCCCGTCGCGTCCTCGCGTCCCGCAGTTCCCCCACCCCGCGCACTATTTTCCCGTGAGCGTGCGCGTCGCTGCGCCCCGCCTCGCCCCCCTCCTGACCGGATCCCCCTCATGTCGCGTTCGCTGCTCCTGCGCTCGTCCGTCACGCTCGGCGCCACGCTGTTGTTCGCCGAACCGGCCACTGCGCAGACCGTCCCCCCCGCCGAACAGCAGATCACGGCCGCCACGCTCCCTCTCCCGGAGCCCATGCGCGCTGGTGCCACCGTGCTCGGCTATCGCACCGCGGGCCGCCTCGAGACATTGCGTCGAGGCACCAACGGCATGACGTGTCTCGCGCACAACCCGAGCGAAACGAATCGCTTCCACGTCGCGTGTTATCACGAGTCGCTCGAGCCGTTCATGGCGCGCGGTCGTGCGTTGCGCGCCGAAGGGAAGACGCCCGCACAGGTGGACACCGTGCGCTTCGCCGAAGTCGCGAAGGGCACGCTCAAGATGCCCACCTCCGGTGCGCTGTATTCGCTCACCGGTCCGGCCGGCGACTACGATCCCGTGAAGAAGACCGCGCCCAAGTCGAAGGGACTCTTCGTGATGTACATGCCGGGCGCCACCCAGGAGTCGACCGGCCTCACCACGACGCCGCGCGCCGACGGCCCGTGGCTCATGCTCCCCGGCACCCCCAAGGCACACATCATGTTCACGCTCACCATGTGAGTCAGAACGTCATCGTCTCCACCCACCACACCGCACCGTCACGCACCATCGTGATCGTGCCACGCTTCGTCTTTTTGTCCATGAGGCCGGGCGCTTCCGCTTCGATGATCGCCTTGCCGTTGCGTTCCGTCACGCGCAGATAGCGTGACACGAGCGGCGTCATGTCCTTCATGCCCGCAAAGCCCGCGTCGAAGTCAGGCTGCGACGCCATCGATTTGATCGACGCGGGCGCCACCGCGAGCAACGCCGCCTTGTCGCCCGCGTGAATCGCCCGCGCGATCGCCTGCCACGCCTTCACCGCCGGATGTTCGAGTGCGGCGGCCGCATCGGCGGCGGTTGGTTCGGCCACCACCGGCGGCGCCATCACGCGCGCCGACCACGTCGCCGAGACGGCCACGGTGTAATCCTCGAGACTCGTCGTCTTCGCCTCGAAGGTACCCGCGGTGCGCGTGGCCGTGAGTTCGGTGGGCACCGCGGATGAACCGGAGCGTGACACGCTGACCGTGCCCGCCAAGCGCGACGACAGGAACTGTGCCGTCACGCTGCGCCCGTCCTGCTCGTACTCGAGCTGCAACCCCGTCACCTTGTCCTCGCGCACCGCGCCGATGAGCGCCCACGCATCCTCGAGCGCGTCGGCCGGCACCGGCTGCGCGGTGATCAGCACCTGCGTGACCACCTTGTCCTTGTCAAACAGCGGCGCCACGCGACGCGCGAGCACGTGCCGCAGCACGATCGTATCGCCGTCGATGGTGAGCCGCCCCGACGCGCGATCGGACTGGGCGGCGAGCGATGCGGGCACCACGAGGGACGCGGTCAGCAGACCGCACAGCAACCAGGACGACATGGCAGGCTCAGGGAGCGGGGAGGAGGGCTGCCGAGAAGGGCGTAACACACAACGGAATGCGGACAGGGCACATCGGCCTGGTCACGCCTGCGCGCTCCGGACCTCGCAAATCCGAACTCTGGGTGGCGATTTGCAGGGCAGCCCACCCTCAGAACATCGTCCCCACCGGCCACGTCGAAATGCCACGCACCGCGGCCAGCACCGCCGGATCGAGCGTGCCGCCACCCAGCGCGCGACCGCGCGTGAGGTTCGCGAGCACGGCGACCACCACGCCGTTCGGCAACCGGCTGATCCACGCGTCACCGCCCGTCGCCGCGCCCGAGTGGAACCAGCGCGTGCCACCACTCTCCGGGCTCACCTGCCACCCCAGCGCGTAGAACGCGCCCGTGCCCGGCCAGAGCACACCATCGCGCGCCGTCATCGCGTTCAACGTCGTCGCGTTCAGCACATCCGCGCGACCACCCGCGTGCCCGTCCACCACCGACATCCACCGCACCATGTCGGTCGCGGTCGCGATCCACGACCCCGACGCCTCGTAGTACTCCATGCCGGGCGCCACATCGCACCACGCACCGGTGCCGTAGCGCGAGGTCGTGGTGGGCAGCCCATCGTAGCACGTCGCTTCGTTCGGATCACGTTGCGCGAACGGTGTGCGGCCGAGCCGCATGCCCGTCACGCCCGCCGGCGTGAGGATGAGCCGCTGTACCGCCTGCTCGTACGATTCGCCCGTGACCTGTTCGATGAGCCGGCCGAGCACCTGATAGCCGTAGTTGGTGTAGACGTGCGCCGTGCCCGGTGCGGTGGCGAGCGGCACGCCGCGACCGTAGCGCGCAGCGACAGTCTGGTCGTTCGTCCCGTCGCGCCAGAACGCGGCCCACACGGTGTCATCCACTGCACGCGAGCCCCACCCGGTGGTGTGCTGCAGCAGGTCGCGCACCGTGGCCTGCACCAGGCGCGGGTCTTCGGTCCGCCCGGGCAACGCCGAAATCGCCGCGAGCTGTTGTCCGAATGGCCGATCGTCGAGCGACAACCGTCCCTCCTGCACGAGCCGGTGCACCGCCACAGCGGTGAGCGGCTTCGACGTGCTCCCGACGCGCAGCATGGACGTCGTGCGCATGACCTCCCGCTTCGTCGTGTCGGCCCAACCGTACGCGCGCGCGAACATCAGCGCGCCGTTGCGCGCGATCGCAACCGACGCGCCCGGAATGCGCAAGCGCACGAGTTCGGCGATCATCACACTGTCGAGCACCGCGAGTTCACGCACACGCGCACCGTCACCCGGCGCCACCTGCACCGTCGCCTCGGCATTCAGTGCGCCGAGTGTTGCGCGCAACGTCGCGGTGCCGGGCGCGGTGGCGGTGAGCACACCGCTGCGTGCGTTCGTGCTCGACAGCGTGGCCGCCGTCCCGCTCAGCGTGAGCGTTGCGCTCGTGTCCATCACGCGGTCGAGCCGATCACGCACGATCGCCTGCACCGACAAGGTGTCGCCCGTGAGCAGCCAGCGTCCCTCGGCCGCGATCGCGACCGACGCCGGCCGTACGAGCACCGGCACCGTCGCCGCGCCCGACACGCCGTCCACCGTCGCCGTGATCGACGCCTGCCCCGTGCCGGCCGCGGTCACCACGCCGGCGCTGCTCACCGTGGCCACCGCCGCGTTGCTCGTGCTCCACGACACCGTGCGGCCGCTCACGGTCGCGCCGGCCGCGGTGCGCGGACTCGCCGTCAACGTCGCGGTCAGTCCCGCATCGAGCGGGGCGCTCGGGGCGCCGGTCACGGTGACGCTGGCCACCGTGACCGGCGCCGGCGGAGGCGTGGGAGGCGTGGGCGTCGCGCCGCCATCCCCGCCGCCGCCACAGGCAGCGAGCAGGAGGAGGGACAGCGCGAAGCAGAACGACGAGGTGTGCGGGGAACGCAGCATGATCCGAACCCTGGCTGGGCGTCCCGCGTCCGGTCCGACGGAAGAGCCGGTGCGCGGACGGGGACGGTCATGCAGTCACGCGGAGACGCACGGCAAATTGGCTCACGGCGTCCGTGCCAGGCCCGTGGCCACGCGGTCGCCCTCGGTGCCCGCCCCGTTGGTGCCCCACACGCCCGCACGCATCTTTCGCCCGTGCTCCGCCTGCTCTCCTCGCTGCTCGTCACCCTGCTCGGCCTCTGGCCCGGACGCCCCGCCGATGCGCTCGACGCACCGCGTACGCGTCGCGGCCGCCGACTTCCGTCGAAGCTCGGTGCCAACGACGAGCAGGACCCGGTCGAAGCACCCGAACGCGCGCGCACGCGCGTCGCACACACGTGGCCGGGGGAGGTGATCGTGCACGCCGGCGCGCAGCGGCTCGTCACGCAGGGACAGTGGCGGCTCACATTGCATCCCGCGGAGCGTGCGTCTGCGCATACTCCGTCTCGCGCACCGGCACTCGATCCCACACAACGTGAGGCGTGGGAGACGGAACTCGAAGCCCTGCTCACCCTCGCCGTCCCGGGCGCACGCCTCGCGATCACGCACGCTGATGCGAACGGCTGGCAGCAGCTCGAACTGCGCGCGCCCACGTGCCCCGAGACGGTGGTGCAGCTCGATCGCGCCGGTCTCGCCTCCGTGCTTGGTGTCGCACCTGACGCGGTGCGCGTGGAGTGGCGGGTGCGGGCCTGATGCACGTGGCGAACGCTCCCGTCGTGCTCACCTTGCCGTTACCGATGATGCTCCCCGGGCGGTTCACGGTGACGTGCGATGACCTCGGTGACCAGGCGTGGCTGGCGATCAGACGAACCGGTTACATTCGACTATACATTGACGACAGCGGCCGATTAGTTAGGTTATAGGCTTACGATCAATCTGTGTTTATCAGCCTATAGAATGATGAATTCGCCTCCGTCGACGCGCGGCCTCGCCCCGGAAATGCGCGCGCTCCAACGCCGTCAGCTCGACGGTTGGCTCTCGGCGCTTCCCGCACTCGACCCGCCTCGAACCGGATGGATTCGAACGATCCGGGACGCCCTCGGCATGTCGCTCGCCCAACTCGGACGGCGTCTCGGCGTTTCGCCGCAGTCGGTGCTCAGCCTCGAGCAGCGTGAGCTGGAGGAGACCATCTCCGTCGGCAAGCTGCGTGAAGCGGCCGACGCGATGGGGTGCGAACTGCGTGTCGTCTTCCTTCCGCGAACCTCGTTGGAGGAGGCGGTGCGCGAGCAGGCGACGCGGCAGGCGCGCGCCGAGCGGCAGCGGCTGCTCCACACCATGCGGCTCGAGGCACAGGATGACGGCGTCGACGCGGTGCTCGATGAGCAGCGCGCGATCGACGCGTGGATGACCACGCGTTCGCGGCGCCTCTGGGACTGAGCCGTGCGCCGTGACCCGCTCGTCGATACCTCGGGGGGGGACGGGAACACCCCACTCGATCCAGACGAACTCGACGGGTTGATCCCGCCGCATCTTCGAACGCGCGCGGACCTCAATCAGTGGGAAGCACGCAATCTCGAGCGAGCGATCACCTGGCTCGTGGATCGGTCCTTTGATGTCCTCGCGCCGGGCGCCCTGGAGTCGCTGCACCGCCGCATGTTCGACCAGACGTGGGCATGGGCCGGGGTCTTTCGTCGCTCGGACAAGAACATCTCGCCGTTTCGATGGACAGAGGTGCCGCGACTCATGCGCGATCTCGTGGCGAACACGCGCGTGCAGCGCGATGCGCTCGACCCCGATGACGACGCAGTCGACCAGCTCGCCGCTCGATTTCACCACGAACTCGTGCGCATTCACCCGTGGCCGAACGGCAATGGGCGCCATGGCCGCCTGGCGACTGACCTGCTGCTGCGACAGTGGGGCCGACCGATGTTCACATGGGGCGAACGGACCCTGCGCGACGATGCGTCGCCGGTCGCACCCGAGGCCTCGACGGTGCGCAACACGTACATCGCGGCGCTGCGCCGCGCGGACGACGGCGACTTCACCCCGCTCTACATCTTCGTTCGTCGCTGACCGCGCTACCGCGACCTCTGCGCCAACGGCATCACCTCCGTCAGCAGCGCCTGCAGAAACCGCCCCGGCTCTTCGAGAAATGGCACGTGCGCCGAGTGTTCAAGAGTGACGAACCGCTTGTGTGGTGCCTGCAAGCGATCGAACCACGCACGTGCCGGTGCATACGGCGTGTGCAGGTCGTGCAGCCCCTGGATGATCACCACGGGCACCGACGCGTGCTCAGGCAGCGGCGGACGCGCACTGCCCACGAGCGCGCGTGACGCGAACTGCGTGGCCGGAATCTGCGCGGCTACGTCGGCGTCGGTGTACTCCGGCGCCCACTCGGGGAGCGCGAAGAGCAGATCGAACGTTGGCTTGCCGTACCACCCGCCGTCGAACTGACGCGCCCATTTGCGCGTGAGCAGAATCGACGACATCGGCGCACCCGGTCGCGGATACGGCGCGATCGATTGCAGCTCGCGCAGCGCCGTCGTGTCGTTGCGTTCCCGCGCAAGCTCGAGCAACCGCGGATACAGATACGCATCACCACCCGCGCTCACCTGTCCCACGCCCACGTATGCACTGATCCACTCCGGCTTGCGCTCCGCAAGCGCGAGACCGATCGCCGTGCCGTACGAGTAGCCCATCACCACCACGCGCTCGACACCGAGTTCGCGACGCACCCACCCCACGACCTCCTCGGCGTCCTGCACCAACCGATCGAACGTGAGCGTCGGCGCAAGCGCCTCGCGATCGGTACCGACCGCATTCTTGCCCACGCCACGCTGGTCGTAGTGCACGACCGTGAAGAAATCCTCCCACGGCGCCTGATACGCCCACGCCGTCGGCAGGGTGGGCGTGCCCGGTCCACCGTGAATCATCACGATCACGGGTGCGCGCGCATCCTTGCCGCGCACGTTGATCCACTGCGACACACCACCGATGGTGACTGCCTCGAGGCGTTCGACACCGCGCGGCGTGTGAATGCGGCGCAGCTCGGCGAGGCGCTCGGTGATGGGTGCACGCGCGGAGGTGGGTTGTGCGAGGGAGGCCCGCGCCACGGCGAGATACGACAACGCCGCGAGGACGAGCAAGAGGCGAGCGAGACGCGAATGGCGCATCGAGACGAAGTTGGGTGGCAGACTGCTGGAACCGGTTGTCGAACCTGGGTCGCGAGGCGAATCACCGCCGCATCGACCATGCCTGAAGCGGAGAAGTGATGGTCTGGGTGCATTCCCGTCAATTTCATGCGCAGCGTGACGCCCGGATGACGAACGAACGCCGGCTTGGAGGGTACGGACTGGTGCCGAGGCGGAGCGCGCCGTATCGTTGCCGAGCGGGGTTGCTGCCCGTCTGCCACGTGTCCAAGCGAGTCCAAGACGCCGGTCCGGTGCGGAGCGCACCGCCTGGTTTCGCCTCTGGAGGAAGAGCCGATGACAATCACAGCTGCTGCGGCGGGACAAACCGCCGGCGATGAATCGAAGGCTGTTCGCGAAGCGATGCGCCGGCTGCTGGAGCAGCGTTTCGATGCTGGCGACGACGTCGAGCTGTCCACGGCAGAGATCTTCGATAGCCTCAGCAGGGATCACGCGTTCGCCAAGCCGATCGATCTCTCGCGCGCGCTGCTCGACCTCATGGATGAGCGGGTGGTCCAGTGGAACAAGGCGTTCCAGCTCGTGCGTCCGACCACGGCGGCCACTGCCGATCGCTGAGTCCGATCGTGCCCGTGGACGCGACGGATGGGACACGCTGGTGGCCGGCACCCGACGGCAGCGCGCGCGTCAGCGAGGTAAATGACGGCCGCGACGAGGACGACTCGCGAGACCCATTCGTACGTGACCGCGATCGCCTGTTGTACACTGACGAGTTCGAACGACTGCGCGGCGTGACGCAGGTCGTCAGTCCCACCGAGGGCATTCTGTGCCACGATCGCCACTCGCACTCGTTGCGGGTGGAGCAGCTCGCGATGCGCATGGCACAGAACCCGCAACTGCTGGCCACTCGACCGAACGACGCCCCGGACGAGGCACCGGATCTGTCGGTGGTGGCCGCCGCCGCACTCGCCCACGACCTCGGGCACCCTCCTTTCGGTCACGTTGCGGAGGAGGAACTCGATGCGCTGCTTCGGCAGCCGATCATCGAGGATGAGGACGGCTTCGAGGGGAACGCACAGTCTTTCCGCATCCTCACGCGCCTCGCAGCGCACCGGCGCGGCGGACGTGGTTTGCGCCTCACTCGTCGCGTGCTCCGAGCGACGCTCAAGTACCCATGGCTCTCGCCGGCGATGCCGGCGAGATACGAGAAGCACCGGAAGTACGGTGCCTATTTGAACGATCGGGCAGCCTTTGAGTTTGCGATCAGGGGACACGCTGGCGCAGAGCGCGCGCCGCGCTCGCTCGAAGCCGCGATCATGGACGCCGCCGATGCCATCACGTACAGCGTGCACGATCTCCTCGATTTCTTCCGCGCGGGGCTGATCGACCTGGGGAGACTCCAGACGCTCACGCCGGAGGAGTACGATGCGATCGCGCGATCGAGGCCGAAGAACGCGGGCGTACGAAACGGATTGCTCGCCATCATGCCGCTGTTCGCTGGCTTCACACGGTACGAGGATTCCCTAGCGGGACGCTCGGACGTACAGCAACTGACCAGTCGACTCATCACCACGTTGGTTGGTCGTCACGCACTGCGGTGGAACGCCGTCGACGGCTGGGAGGTCGTGCCGGATCCGGAAACCGAGTACGCGATGGACTTCCTCAAGGGACTCACGCGCCGATACGTGATCGATTCCGACACACTGGCCGTCACACAGGTCGGCCATCGGCGCGTGGTCCGCCGGTTGTTCAAGTTGTACATCCGATCACTCGTCGAACGCGAGCATCGGGTGTTCCCCGCGCAGTTCCGCGGCGACGCCGAGCAGCTCGGTCGGGAGATTCGGGACACCCCGCTTGATGCCGCGGACGAGACCACCACGGAATTGGCGCAGCAGGGCGTCGACTCCATCAATGTCTCCGCGCCGCCGGTTCGTTCGGACGATCCGGTTCTTCGAGTCCCGAAGCCGTTGCGTATTCGAGCAGCGCGGCTCGCCGCCGATGTCGTCGCCTCGCTCACGGATCGGCAGGCGCTCTCACTCAACCTGCGTGTGAGTGGGCTGCTGCCGCAGGATGGATTCGCGGGTCAGCGAGACGCCTAGCGCGACGCGGTCGGCGGATCGTGCGAACCGCACCGCTCCGTCCCACGTGAGACAAACCGACCCCAACTGGTGCAGGACGTGCGCATTCGGCTCTGGCGCGCTCGGCAGGACGCCGACGCACTCGGGGATCTCCCGTCGAGCTACGTCTACCAGGCCGCCGTGCACGCCGTACTCGATCGCGCCCGCGCGCGCCGCACCGCCACCGCCGTCGAACGCCCGATCGACGCGCTGCCGCGCACCGAGCTCCCCACTGCCGAGCCCGACGCCGAGCAGCGGCTCGCCAACGAGGCACTGCACACCGCCGTCGAGGCCGCGCTCGCCACCCTTGGCACCGCCCGCGCCACCGTCGTGCGCCTGCATCTCGTGGGCTACTCGCGCCACGACATCGCCCAGCTCACCGGCTGGACCGA
>JALOPN010000058.1 GCA_025453875.1 Gemmatimonadaceae bacterium
GTCTCATCGATGCTGAGTCGATCGAGCACCACGAGCACGTCACGCGCGCTGGCGAGGTCGCGGTTGCCCAGGTCATCGAGATGCAGGACGTCACCGTCGAGCGCGACGCGCAGGAACCCGCGCGCTCGCAGGTTCTCCACGAGTACGTCGTGGGTGATCTGCTCCGAGCGAATCAGGGGGGCGGCTACCACGAAGCGCGTGCCGGTCGGCAGCGTGTCCAGCGCGGCGCTGACCGATTCGACCGTAGCCGGCCGCAGCGCGCGATCGCACGTGCGGCAGTGCGTATGGCCGACGCGCGCCCAGAGCAGGCGCAGGTAGTCGTAGATCTCGGTGCCGGTACCGACCGTCGACCGCGACGTGCGCGTCGGGTTGCTCTGCTCGATCGCGACCGCGGGAGAAATGCCGTCGATGGAATCGACGTCGGGCTTCTCCATGCGTTCGAGAAACTGTCGCGCGTAGGCGCTGAGCGATTCGACATACCGACGCTGGCCCTCGGCGTAGAGCGTATCGAAGGCGAGCGACGATTTGCCGGACCCCGACGGGCCGGTAATGACGGTGAGTGCGCCGCGCGGAATGTCGACGTCGAGATTGCGCAGGTTGTGCTGCCGTGCGCCGCGAATGCGAATGCGATCCTTCACGAGTTGGTCTCCACCGGAACAAAACTATCGGGACCCCGCGCTAGATTCCGGTGATGCGTCCGCCGGTCCCATCCGCCGCTGCCGAAGGTCGCCGCACGCCGGACGGCCGGCTCGCGGCGCGGCTCTTCGGCTATGTGCGCCCGTGGCGCGGTCTCGTGCTGCTCGCGCTGGGGCTCATCGTGGGGCAGTCGCTGCTGCAGTTGGTCGGCCCCCTGCTGACGCGCTGGGTGATCGACACGGCGCTACCGGCCCGGGATGCGGATGGGGTGCTGATCGCCGCGCTCGCATTCGCCGGCGTGCTGGTGCTCCAGTTCGCCGCGACCTACGGACAGACCGTGGCGACGGCCCTGCTGGGACAGCGCGTGATGCGGCAGCTGCGCGCGGAGCTCTTCGCCCATCTCCAGCGCCTCCCGGTAGCGTTCTTCGACCGAACGCCGGTCGGTCGGTTGGTCACCCGCAGCACGAACGACGTGGAGTCGCTCAACGAGCTGTTCACCTCCGGGGTCGTGGCGGGACTGGGCGATCTGGTGACGCTGGGCGCGATCGGGGTCGTAATGGTGAGCATCGACCCCTGGCTTGCGCTGGCCGCGTTTGCCGTGATTCCGCTGGTGGTGCTCGTCTCGCGCGCGTTTCAGTCGCATGTCCGGTCCAGCTACCGGGATATTCGTGCGGCACTCGCGCGGCTCAACGCGTTCGTGCAGGAGCGGTTCGCGGGGGTGCGCGTGGTCCAACTGTTCGGACGCGAGGCGCGCGAGCGCGGCCGGTTCGCGCAGCTCAACGACGCGCACCTGGATGCGCATCTGCGGTCCATTCGGGTGTACGCCCTGTACTTCCCCGCGATCGAGTTCCTGACCACGCTGGCATTGGCGAGTCTCCTGCTCACGAGCGGTGTACGCGTGGCGGACGACGCCATCACCGTGGGCACCGTGGCGGCCTTCCTGCAGCTGGTGCGACGGTTCTTCCAGCCGCTTCAGGATCTGTCGGAGAAGTACAACATCCTGCAGGCCGCGATGGCCGCCGCGGAGCGCATGTTCGACCTGCTCGATACGCCGGCGTCCGACGGGACGGCCCCGACCGCCGATCGCGCGGCCCGCGTGGCCGCGATTCGCGCCGCGGGGGTCACGATCGCCTTCGAGGACGTGTGGTTCCGCTACGAGCGCGCCACCGGCGTGCACGCCGACCCCTTGCCTGGCGAGCCGACGGCGCCGAGCCCCGGTCCTGCGGCCACGGCGGAGGCCCAGTGGGTGCTGCGCGGGATCAGCTTCATCGCCGCGCCTGGCGACACCCTCGCGCTCGTCGGGCACACCGGGGCAGGGAAGAGCACGATCGTGAATCTGCTGCTGCGCTTCTACGAGCCGCAGCGCGGGCGTATCCTCCTCAACGGCGAGGACATTCGAGCCGTGCCGCTCGACGTGCTGCGCTCGGTGATCGGGTATGTGCAGCAGGACATCTTCCTGTTCGCGGACGATGTCGCGAGCAACCTGCGACTGTCGAGCGGCCGCTCGGACGCCGACCTCGAGGCGGCGGCGGCGCGCGTCGGGGCCGACCGGATCATCGCGCGTCTCTCTGGTGGCTGGCAGCACGTGCTCTCGGAGCGAGGCGCCGGCGTGAGCGTGGGCGAGCGACAGCTGCTGGCGTTTGCGCGTGCCGTGGTCGCCGACCCGGCGCTCCTCGTGCTCGATGAAGCGACGAGCGCGGTCGACTCCGCGGTCGAGGCCGACATTCAGCGCGCAGTCGCGACGCTCATGGCCGGGCGGACGACGATCGCGATCGCACATCGCCTGAGCACCATTCAGGGCGCGACGGAGATTCTCGTGCTGCACCACGGCGAGATCGTCGAGCGCGGGGACCATCGCGCGCTGCTCGCGGCGGGCGGACTCTACGAGCGGCTCTCGCGACTGGAGCGTGGCCGGATCGACGGGTCGGAGACCGACGCCGCCGCCACGTCGCCCTCGGGCGAGGTGCGCCCGGGCCTCGTGATCGGGACCAAGCGCTTGCCAACTCCCGCGACGCCCACGTAGCTTCGGCGGGTGGGAGCGGGCAAGCGGGCTCGACCGTGAATGCGGTTGGCCCCGGTGCGCTCCGAAGTCATTCCGGGCCTTGATCGACCAACCACGTGCAGCTATCCGTCGCCGCCGGCACTGACGTCGGGCGAGTTCGCGCCGGCAACGAAGACAGCCTCTATGCCGACGCCGATCAGGAGCGTGGGCTGTTTATCGTGGCCGACGGCATGGGAGGCCACGCCGCCGGCGAGATCGCCAGCGAGATGGCTGTCCAGATCGTGGCCCGCGAGTTGGCGGCCCTCGACGATGTGAGCAGCGATCACGCGCTCGCCCTCATGGCGGAGGCCCTTCGTCTGGCCAATCGCGCGATCTTCGAGCGCACGATTGTCGAGGCGGACAAGCAGGGCATGGGCACCACGGCGTCGTGCCTGCTGCTCGGCCAGTCACACTGGGTCATCGGCCACATCGGCGACTCCCGTATCTACCTGCTGCGCGATGGCGAGTTCCGCCAGGTCACCAAGGACCACTCGTACGTGCAGGAGCAGGTCGACGCCGGTTTCCTGACGCCGGAGCAGGCCCGCTATCACCCCTACAGCAACGTGATCACGCGGTGCGTCGGGGCGAATGCGCACGTCGAGCCCGATATCCTGCGTGGCGAGCTGCGGGCGGGCGATGTGTTCCTGCTGGCCTCCGACGGCCTCACCGGTATGGTGGACGACGCGCACCTGAAGCGGCTGATGGAAACGCGCGGATCGCCGGGCCGTCAGGTCGATGCCATGATCAATGACGCCAACCGTCGCGGTGGGCTCGACAACATCACGGCCATCGTCGTGCAGGTGCTGACGGTGTCCGCGAATACGGGCGAACATCCCGTCGCCGTGCATGGCTGACACGCCGCCGCCCACGAACGTGGGCGCGGTCGCCGATCTCTACCTCGGCAACATCCTGTTCGCGCTGGAGCGGTGCGCGATGGCGTTCGACGACGACGCCCGCGCTGAAGAGGCCGCGTTCTATCGGGGCATCGCGCGCAAACTCGCCGGAGCACGCGCCGCCGATCGCGGCTGAACGATCAGTCGAGCAGGGGGCGCCCGGTCTCGAGGCGCGCGCGCACCGACGCCGCCGACTGGGTGACGAGCGCCAGCATGGGGGCCTCGGGCACCGGAGCGCGATCGCGCGTGTAGACGCGCAGTCGACGCGCTGAGCGGTACAGCTCGTCGCTCAGGCGCGGCAGGTTGATCGCGCCCTGCCAGCCGTGCTCGGTGAGACGCACGATCGAGCCGTCCCGTCGCACCATGGGCAGATCGAGGCCCAGCATCTGCGTCTTGACCGGGAAGTCGAGCAGCAACGCGCCTTCGGGGAGTCCGAGTTCGTTGGCGAGCGCATCCTCGACGCGGCGCGTGAGCGCATAGTCGGTCGCGATCCACTCCCCCGGTTCTTCGCCCTCCCCGGCGGCCGCGCCATCGAGCACGGCGGCGGGCTGTTCGAGCGCGCGCTTGTGCAGGCGGCGACTCCGCAGCCCGTCGAGCATGGCGCGCGCGACCGGCGGGAGCGGCAACGCCTCGAGGTGATGGAGCAGCCCTTCGTCCGTGAAGCGGGCGACGTCCGCCGGTACCACCAGCTCGGCCGACAGCGCCTCCGCGACGAGGCGCTTGTACATCGCCGTCGCACTGCGCACGGCGTGGTGCCAGTACACGTTGCGGTACATCTGGTACTTCGCGAACAACAGCGATTCGAGCGCCGAGAGCCCCTTCTCGTGCACACCGACGCGCGCGGTGGGCGCCTCGGTGATGACCAGCGAGTTGAGCAGGCGATCGACGTCGATCTCGCCGTACGGCACTCCGCACATGTGTGCGTCGCGCTTGAGATACTCGATCTTGTCGAGATCGAGTGAGCCGGAGATGAGTCCCTGGAGCGGACTCGTACTGGTGCCGGTGATCAGCGCGAAAACGCGCTCCGGTGCGTCGGCCCCGAGGCGTGCGCGCAGCACGTTACCGACGGCGCCGTCGAGCAACAACGGACGGGCCACTTCTTCGTGATGCAGTGCGCCGATCTCTTCGAGTGCGTGCGAGAACGGGTAGTGCCCGATGTCGTGCAGCAGCGCCGCGGCGCGCACGATCGCGCCCTCATCGTTGCGCACCGCGGTGAGTTGGCCCTGTTCGTCGAGCAGCCGCAGCGCGACGCCCGCCAAATGGTAGGCGCCAAGGGCGTGCTCGAAGCGCGAATGCGACGCGCCCGGATAGACCAGAAACGCGAGGCCCAGCTGACGCACATAGCGCAAGCGCTGCACGACGGTGGTGTCGAGCAGCGCGAGCGCGAGTGGGTCAAGCCGGATGTTGTTCCAGAGGGGGTCGCGCAGGATGTCCACGAGCGACGCGCGCGATCAGCGGCGCGGGCCGGCCGCGAGAATCTCCGGCTTCACCGCGTCTCCGAACTTGCGGATGTTCTCGTGGAACATGCCGGCGAGCTTCGTGGCCTGCGCATCGTAGGCCGCCGCGTCGCTCCACGTGCGGCGAGGGTCGAGCACGTCGTTCGGCACGCCCGCGATCTCGCGCGGCATGTGCAGCCCGAAGATCGGATGCTCCTGCGTGGCGACACCATCGAGCTGTCCGGCCACCGCGGCGCTCACCATCGCGCGCGTGTACGACAGCTTCATGCGCTTGCCCACGCCGTACGGACCACCGCTCCAACCCGTGTTGACCAGCCACACCTGCGCGTCGTGTTCCGCCAGCAGTCGCCCCAGCATCTCGGCGTACTTGGTGGGGTGCCACACGAGGAAGACGGCGCCGAAACAGGCGGAGAAGGTGGCCTGCGGCTCGGTCACACCGCGCTCCGTCCCCGCCACCTTCGCGGTGTATCCGGACAGGAAGTAGAACATCGCCTGCTCCGGCGTGAGCTTGCTGATCGGCGGCAGCACGCCGAACGCGTCCGCGGTGAGGAAGACCACGTGCTTCGGGTGTCCGCCGCGACCGCTCGGGACATGATTGCGGATGTACGGCAGCGGATACGACACGCGCGTGTTCTCGGTGATCGACTGATCATCGAACTTCACTTCGCGCGTGATGGGGTCGAGCACGACGTTTTCGAGCACCGTGCCGAACATGCGCGTGGTGGCGTGAATGTCGGGCTCCTGCTCGGCCGAGAGATTGATGGCCTTCGCGTAGCAGCCGCCTTCGAAGTTGAAGACGCCGTCCGGTCCCCAGCCATGCTCGTCGTCACCGATCAGACTGCGCGCGGGATCCGCGCTGAGCGTCGTCTTGCCGGTGCCCGACAGTCCGAAGAAGAGCGCGGTGTCGCCCGCCTCGCCGATGTTGGCGGAGCAGTGCATGGACAGCATGCCCTGCTTCGGGAGCAGGTAGTTCATCACGGTGAACATCGACTTCTTGAGCTCACCCGCATAGCGCGTCCCGCCGATGAGGATGGTGCGTTCGGCGAGGTTGAGCACGATGAACGTGCCGGTGCGCGTGCCGTGGCGTTCGGGATCGGCCTGGAACTCCGGCGCGTGATACACCGTGAAGTTCGGCGTGAACGCGGCGAGGTCGGCGAGTTCGGGGCGGATGAACATGTTGCGCACGAAGTTCGCGTGCCACGCATTGGGCAACACGTAGCGCACGCTCAGGCGCGTCGCGGCGTCGGCACCGCAGTAGAGGTCCTGCACGAACAGCTCGGGGAGCGTGTTCAGATAGGCCTTCACATCGGCGAGCAGGATTTCGTAATGCGCCGGAGCGAACGGCTGATTGACCTTGCCCCAGTCGACGTCGGCTTCGCTGCCGGGTTCACGCACCACGAACTTGTCGTTGGGGGAGCGACCGGTGTGCGGTGACGTCACAGCCACGAACGGTCCCATGGCGGCCAGGCGTCCTTCGCCGCGCCGAATGGCGGCTTCGACGAGTTCGGGCGCCCCGAGGTTCCAGTGGACCGCACCGGAGGGCGTGAGCCCCTGGCGCGAGAGACCGTCCGCACTGCCGCGGACCGTGGATTCGGGGCTGAGCTGCGTCGCCATGTGATGCGACCCTCGGGCTGAATTAGGATCGCGCGCGGGGCACCCGCGCGCGGTCGGAGGACCAGATGCGAAGCAGGCGCGCCGCGCGGCGGCGCCTGCGGGGAGATAGTGGGTTCGCGGCGGACCGCGTCCTCACAAGATGAGGGGGTGCTCACGGGCACTCAAGACCGTGGGCACCAGGAAGACGCGCCGCGCGTTCTCGACGTTTCGCGCGGCTGTCCCCCACAGGAGTGGCTCAGGGTGTCGCGAGCCCGCGCAGCAGCGTCAGCATCCGTGCGTCGGTGGCGGCGGGTTCGTCTCCCTTGGGCGTCTCGATGATGCGAGGGACGTGGGCCAGACGCGCGTCGGTCATGATGCGTCGGAAGGGCTCGATCCCGATCGTCCCCTCGCCGATCAGCTCGTGCCGGTCGAGGTGCGACCCCAGCGCGGCCTTCGAGTCGTTGAGGTGCAGACAGCCGAGACGGCGCAGGCCGATGGTGTCGTCGAACCGGGTCCAGAGGGCGTCGTAGTCCTCGCGGAGATCATAGCCGGCGGCCCAGACGTGGGCGGTGTCCAGGCACACGCCCACCCGCGAGGCGAGGGTGGGGGGCAGCGCCTCGAGCAGCGCGGCCATCTCCTCCAGCGTTCCGCCGAGCACGGTCCCCTGACCGGCGGTGAGCTCCATCAATAGCTGCGTCTGTCCGGGCTCGGCCTCGAGCGCTTCGATGATCCCGTCGACATTGCGCGCGAGGCCGCTGGCCCGCTCGTCCATGAAGTTCCCCGGATGGGAGACCAGCGCGTCGAGACCCAGCGCGTGACAGCGTCGCAGCTCGGCACGAAAGCTCGCGATGGAGCGCGTCCGCAACTCGGGGTCGGGGGAGGCCAGATTGATCAGATAGCTGTCGTGCGCGCAGGACCAGCGGACGGCACTCTCGGCGAACGCCGATCGCCAGGCGGTCGCTTCGTCGGTGTCGATCTCGCGCTCGAGCCATCGATTGGCCTGCTTCGTGAACACCTGTACGGCACTCGCGCCGATCTCGCGCGCGCGCAGAGCGGCCTGCGGCATGCCGCCGGCAATCGAGACGTGCGCGCCGAGGGGCGCGCGGTCGCCTCGCGGATCGGTCGCGAGCGGATGTGGCTCGCCCTCCACGCCATCGGTCCAGCGCGCCGGCGTCGTCTTGCGGCGCGCGGCCGTCCGGGCGGCCGGTGCCGTGGGCGCGGCGACGGATGTCTTCGGAGCCGTCTTGCGAGCAGGAGTCATCGACGTTGAGCGCGAAGCCATTCGAGGGGATCGACCGCGCGGCCGCGTGGTCGCATTTCGAAGTGGAGATGGGGGGGCAGCTCCGGATCGGCGGCGCCGACGGTGCCGATCACCTGACCCTTCGTCACGGTGCCGCCCTTCTGCACATTCAGTCCTGCGAGCGAGCCATACACCGAGTAGTCGCCGCCACCGTGCTGCACGATGATCGTGAGGCCATACGTGCCGATGGCTTCGGCCACGACCACCTCGCCGCCGGCGACGGCGCGCACCGGCGTGCCGGCGCGCGTGGCAATGCCGATCCCGTTCCAGCGTGTGGTGGTGTTGTTCTGGTTCGCGACGCGGCCGAAGCGGTACAGGATGTCGCCCTCGACCGGCCAATCGAGGCGACCGAGATCGCTTGTCTTCAGCGTCGACGGTGCGGCGGGCGCGGCACTTGGTGCGCGCTCGGCGCGTCGGCGTGTTTCCTCGAGTGACGAGATGAGGTTGGCGACGCGCGCCTCGTCACGCGCGAGCTGTGTGAGTCGTTGCTGCGCTCGCGTGGCGTCCTGCTGCACGGCACTCAAGCGCTGCTGGCGCTGCTGCTCCAGCGCGCGCAGGCGTTGCTCCTCGCCCGACTTCTCGCGCCGGTTGCGCGCAATGTCGTCCTGCAGGCGCACGAGACGCTCACGCTGCGACGCGATCTGATCGCGCAGTCGCTCCACGCTCGCCACGAGGGCACGATCATTGCGCGCCACTTCGTGCAGGAACTTGTAGCGGGCCACGAGTTCGCCGAAGGAGCGCACGGAGAGCATGGCCTCGACGTCGTACAAGGGGCCGCGCTTGTAGATGTCCACCACGCGTCGCTGCAGCGCGGCACGCTTGCCGAGCAGCTCATCTTCGGCGCGCACGAGCCGCCCGCCCGCCGAATCGACTTCGGTGGAGATGTCGAGCAACTGCTCCTCGAGTGTGCGGACCAGACGCGCCGTGGCCGCCGCCTGCCGATCGAGATTGACGACTTCATCGGCGAGCGATCGTGCGCTCCGCTGCAGCTGTGTCATGCGCTGCTCGAGCTGTCGTCGCTCCTCACGCAGGCGTTGCAGTTCCTGCTGCTGTTGTCGCAGGCGGGCATCCGCAGCTGGCGGCTGCGTGGCCGGCTGCCGTGTCGTTTGCGCCGCCACGCCGCCGCCGCAGACGAGTTCACCCAGGCACGCCGCGACCAGCAGCGAGGCTACGCGCGCCGCGCTTCGCGTCATGCGTCGCGCCAGACGGCCCGCAGGTGACGCCCCACCGACAGGAAGCTGCCGAGCAGTCCGAGGACGCCACCCGCCACGATGCCGAGTGTCACCTGCGCCGGCGTGAAGAACGAAGTTTCGAAGAGCGACTGGGTGATGATCCGGTTCGCGCCCCAGGTGAGGAGCGCGGCGAAGACGCCGCCCAGAAGGCCCTTGAGGGCGCCTTCGATGAGGAACGGCAGCCGCACGAAGCCGTTCGTGGCCCCAACCAGCCGCATGATCTCGATCTCGCGCGCACGCGCGAGCACGGCCATGCGAATCGTGCTGCCGATGATGATCACCGCGACGAGCGCGAACACCACACCGAGACCGATGCCGGCGCCGACGGCCAGCGTGGACGGCGGGGAAGGTGCCGACGCGATCGGCCACGGCCTGCACCTGTGTCGGATCACGCTGCCCTTCGCGCAGCCGAATCTCGAGTGAGCCGGGCAGGACGGCCGCGTCGAAGACATCACTGAACTCGGCCAGCTCCTCGCGCGAGCGCGCGAGCGCGGAGTCGGGGCTGACGTAGCCCACGTCGCTGACTTCGGGGAAGGCGGCGACATCACCGAGCAGCGCGGCGATGGCGTCCTCCGACGTGCCATCCACGAGGAAGGCGCGAATCTCGACGCGATCCTCGACGGCGCGCAGCGCGTCACGAATGTTGAGCGCGACCAGCCCGAAGAGACCGAATGCAAACAGCGAGAACGCGATCGTGAGCACGCCGAGCATGCTCATGAGCGGCGCCCGCCGAAAGGCGAGCAGCGCCTCACGCCAGGCGAGTCTCACTGGTGCCTCGCGAGGCGATGCGCGTCGGTGCCGTCGTAGAGCAACGTGCCGCGCTCGAGTTCGAGGTAGCGATAGCCACTGCGCATGATCAGCGAGAGATCGTGGGTGGCCATCAGCACGGCCGTGCCCTGCGCATTGATCTCGCGCAGCAGCTGCACGATGCCGCGCGTGGCGCGTTCGTCGAGATTGCCGGTGGGTTCGTCGGCGAGCAGGACGAAGGGGTCGTTCGCGAGGGCCCGCGCGATGGCGACGCGCTGCTGCTCACCACCCGACAGCTCATGCGGCATGTCCGAACCGCGCGAGGCGAGGCCCACCTGCGTGAGTAGCCGTGCAACCTTCGCGCCGATGCTCGCTGCGGGCGCGCCGGTCACCTCGAGGGCGAAAGCGACGTTCGCTTCGACGGTGCGATCGGGCAACAACCGGAAATCCTGGAACACGATCCCGAGGCGACGACGCACCTGCGGAATGTCGGCATCGCGCAGTGACGCCGAGCTGAACCCGCTCACCTTCACCTCACCGCGCGTGGGGCGCTCGGCGAAGGAGAGCAACTTGAGCAGCGTGCTCTTGCCCGAACCGCTCGGACCGGTGAGAAAGACGAACTCACCCTTGTCGACGGTAAAGCTGACATCGGCGAGTGCCGTGCCCGTTCTCGGGTACTCCTTGGTGACGGCATCGAGCCGCAACACGCCGGCCACGCGTTACTCCAGTGCCTGCGCGAGATCGGCGATGAGATCGGCCGGATCTTCGAGTCCGATGCTCAGACGCAGAAACCCGTCGGGAATACCGATCGCCGCGCGTGCGTCGGGTGTCATGTGCGCGTGCGACGTGTAGCGCGGCTCGCTCACGAGCGAATCGACGCCGCCGAGACTGGGGGCATGCGTGATGAGCCGCAGCCGCTCGAGCACCGCGGGCGTTGCATCCCCACCGCCGGCGAGCTCGATCGCCAACATGCCGCCGAAGCCGTCGAGCATCTCGCGCGCGAGCGCGTGGTCGGGGTGCGTCGGCAGGCCCGGGTAGTGCACGCGCGCAATGCGCGGGTGCGTGGTGGCCCACTCGGCGATCTGCTGGGCGTTGCGATTCTGTCGCTGCACGCGCACGTCGAGCGTCTTCAGGCCACGCTCGAGCAGCCAGAGGGCAAACGGATCGGGGGCCTGACCCCAGATCATCATCTTCTGCCGGACTTCGTCGACCATCGACTCCGAGCCACAAACGACCCCAGCCAGGATGTCATGATGCCCATTGAGATACTTCGTGGCCGAGTGAATGACGACGTCCGCGCCGTGCTCGAGCGGGCGGAAGTTGATCGGGCTCGCAAACGTCGAATCCACCACGAGCGCCAGGCCGGCTTCACGAGCCAGCGCGCTGATGGGGCGCATATCGAGCACGCGCGTCGTGGGATTGACCGGTGATTCGAGGAAGATCGCGCGCGTCGCCGGCGTCACGGCACGGCGCCACTGGCGCGGGGCATCGGGACTCACTTCCGTGACGGTCACGCCGAGGGCCGGCAGCTCCTGCTCGAAGAAGCGACGCGTCCCGCCGTAGATCCATTCGCTCGTGATGAGGTGATCACCAGGGCGGAGCAGGGCGAGCATGGTGCATGTCGTGGCGCCCATGCCGCTCGCGAGCACCAGCGACGCTTCGGCGCCTTCGAGCAGTGCGAGCTTCCGCTGCACCGCGACGGCGTTGGGCGTATTCGCGTAGCGCGTGTAGAGCACACCGTCGGTCGTACCGACGGAGAGCACGTGATTGACGGATTGAACGAGCGGCGACACCACTGCCTCGCCGATGGCGGGATGCGTGCGCCCGCCGTGAATGGCGAGGGTCGCGCGTGCGACATGCGGGCCGATGGTCTCGGCTGGTGTCGACAGCGCTGGTGTGGAGCGAGGGTCGGCTGACATGCGGGGAGGGGTCAGGTGGTGCGAGGCGAATCGAAGTCCGCTTTCACGACGCGCACGATCTCGGTGACGGCGATCCCCGACATGTCGCGCACGACCACGCCACCGCGGGGGAGCGTGTCGTCGAGAGCCAACGGCGCGAACTCGCTGCGGCGCGGACCCATGACGCGCACGAGCTCACCGTCGGTGAGCAGTCGAATCAGCGCGTCGTCGGGGCGCATGCGAATGAGCGGACCGCGTTCGGCGTCCCCTCGCTTCGTGGCGATGAAGCCCACCACCTGCAGCGGCGGTGTGAAGCCGGAGAAGGATCCGCGTCCAACCCGCGGCGCACCGGCATCAGAGGCGCTCACGACGGTCGGCCCGGCGACGGGGCAGTGGCGCGCGGCACGGTGAAGCCCGCGTCGGTCCGCATCACGAGTCGTCGACGCCACAGCGAGTCGAGCGTACGCACACTGCTGTCGAGCGTGAGGCCGAGTTCGGCCGCGACCATGTCGGCCCAGACCGGGCCGCGGGCTCGCACCACGTCCCAATGACGCGCTTCGTCGTCACTCACGGGGCCGAGCAACTCCGGGCGACCTTCCACTTCCCAGACGAGCGCGAGTGCACGCCGCTCCAGCACGGCTTCGAGCGCGTCGAGATGATCATCGCGCATGCCGCGAAACGTGACGAAACGATCGGGCACCGTGGGCGACTCCGTCTGCCGCAGCAGCAGCTTGGCCACGATCTCGTCGGCGCACGAAAAGTCGAGCAGGTTGACGCCCGAGAAGTCGATCGTCGTGACGATCGGCGGGTGGCGCGTTTCGAGGAGCGCCTCGATGGCGGAACGCACGGCGGCGCCCGTGGGGCGCGTCACCAGATTCGAATACAGCGCGCACACCGCGCCCTGCAGCACGGTGCTCACATCGATGTGCTGCATCATCGGATGCGCCCTCGCGCGCCCGCCGCGGCGCTTGGCTTCGGATCGCCAGGCAGTCGTTCGGGGATCATGATCTGCACCTGCGCGCCGGGAAATGGTGCGAGTCCTTCACGCATCGGTTCGTCTTCGTCCCACGACGGAATCATGGCGATGCGCGCGGTGCCGCTGCGCACGCTGAGCTTGCCATCCCAGCGCGTGGTGAAGCGCTTGATGCCCGCGAGGCCCTGCCCACGTCCCGCGTCGCCGTGGCGGAAGCGGCTTACGGCGTGCACGACCGCGGACTCGAGCGCGCGCGCATCGTTCCAGCGATCGTCATGCCGATGACTCGGCGAACTCTCGAGCGATCGACGAAACCCGATGCCGGCGTCACACACGGCGATCACGACCACGCGTCGGCCGAGTCGCTTGCGAAAGCTGTACGTCTGCACGGCCACCCAGCCGCCGCAGCCCGCGTGTTCGACGATGTTCTGACACGCTTCGCTCAACGTCATGCCGAAGCCCATCGTGGCCGCCGTTTCGAGCTTCAGCTGACCGTGCAGGATGTCGGCGGCCTTTTGCTGAATGCGACCCACCACGGCGTGCACGTCGTCGGTTTGCGTGACCGGCGTGATTTCGAGCAACACGTCCGATTCGTGGCCGTCGCGACCGCGCGGGATGGTGCCGTGCAACTCGAAGAGCTCGGCGGCGTGCCGGAAGAATCCCGTGCGGGCCCAGTACGATGCCGTGTCGGCGTTCTCGGGCGCGGCGAAGCTGGGGCGTTCCGCGCGTGACTGCGCCGCCGCGAGCAGGGCCGTGAGGCCGAACGGCGACGCCCAGCGAGCGTGTCGTGCGTCGAACAGCACCTTCTCGTCGGGGGCGAGCGGCGCGAGCTGTTCCACGACGTGTTCGAACGTCTGCTCATCGAGCGATGGCGGTACGCTGATCACGCTGGTCACGAGGTGTGCAACTCTCCACGAAGGTGGGCGGCGAGGCCGGAGGCGCCGCGGTGGCTGACGTTGCGCGACGCGGCGCGCGACGCGAATCGGATCGCGGTCTCCAAGTTATCACCACACAGCAATCGCGAGAAACAGCTGGCGCCCCAGACGTCACCGCAGCCCGTCGGATCACCGTCGCCGACCACGTCGGCGGGAATGGCCGGCAGCCGCGCCGTGCGCAGCGCGCCGAGGGCCCCGGCGCCGCCGCGCGAGCCGGTGATGAGACGTGCCGCCGTCGCCCGCGGCGGCAGGTCGGCGAGGTGCTCGAAGCCGGGCGCGGCCACGTAGACGACCCCCTGACTCCCCAGCGTGACGCACAGCGACGAGACGCCCGCCGCCATCGCCGTTGCCGCGAGCCGCATCGGATCGGGTGCCATCATGGCCATCTCGTCTTCGTTCACCTGCAGCACGTCGAAGCAGCCGCACCACGCCGCAACATCCGGCAGTGGGCGCGGTACACGAAGCCCGTCCGGCTGCACTGCCATGACGAGCATGTGCAGGTCGCAGTAGATGGGACCGCTGAAGTGCGCGCGCAGCAGTTGGGCGGTTTCGAGATCCAGCTCCCAGCCGCTGAGAAAGTTCACGTACAACGCATCGAGCTGCGCGGCGTCGAGCAACGGTTTGAGGCCAAGCCACGTCCATCCGGGCACACCTCCGCTGAGAAACTCACTGCGCCGCTCGGCGTCGTGATAGCGGAGCTCGACGCGATTGTTGGGATAGGGCACGGCGAGCAGCTCAGCGTCCGGCGCGATGTGCCGCAGCGTCCGCACGAACGTGCGCGCGCGATCGGCCAGATCGTCGCCCACCTTGAGCAACGGCACGATCTCCCACGAGTCGTCGAGCGCGGCGTCGAGTGCGGCCAACGCGTACGTGATGCCGCCCCACTCCTCGATCGGTACGGCGCGTCCATCGCGTCCGTGAATGACGTCCCACACGAAGGAGCCGATGACGCCGACGCGTCGACGGCGCGGCGGCTGGGCCGGGGTCGGGACCTCGCTCACGGATGCTGCTGCAGGAATGCCGCGACGGCACCGGCGACGCCAGCCGTTCCCGGCAGCACACCCGGCACGATCCGGCACACGTCGACCGCCGGCTTGAACGCCCGACGACGCACTTCCGCGCGCAGCGGCTCGAACAACGCCTCACCCGCCTGCGTCACGCCGCCAGCCACGACGACGACGTCGGGGTTGAAGATGTTGAGCAGATTCGCGATGCCGGTGCCAAGAAACCGTGCGGTCTCGCGCACGACGTGCAGCGCCACCGCGTCACCCAGCTCGGCGGCCTCGTACACCTTTTGTGCAGTGATGCGGTCGAGGGCGCCGTCCACCAGTGTCGACAGCTGCGAGCTCTCGCCGGCGGCGAGTGCTTCGCGCGCGCGCGTGGCGATCGCGGTCCCCGACGCATAGGCCTCGAGGCAGCCATAGTTGCCGCAGTTGCAGCGACGTCCGTTCGTTTCGATGGACGTGTGGCCGATCTCGCCCGCGATACCGGACGCTCCATGGTACAGGGCGCCATCGAGAATGATGCCACCACCGATGCCGGTACCGATCGTGATGCCGATCGCGTGGCGTGCTCCCTTGGCCGCGCCAATCCACCACTCCCCGAGTGTGGCGCAGTTGGCGTCGTTGTCGAGGGCGGTCGGCAGACCGACCGCGGCGCTGATCCGGTCACGCAGCGGGAAGTCCTTCCATCCCAGGTTGGGCGTGATGAGCACGACCCCCGTGGCGCGATCGAGCGGACCGGGGGCACCCACGCCGACCCCGACGAAGTCGCTGCGCTGCGCGCCGGTTTCGGCGATGGTGCCCGCGATCGTATCCTCGATCAACCGCGCGATGCGCGCCGTCACGGCGTCCGCACCATCCTGGGCGCGCGTCGGCTCCGAGCGGACGGCGTGCATGGCCGTTCCGTCCGCCGACATGGCGCCAACGACGATGTTGGTGCCGCCGAGGTCGACACCGATCAGATACCGGGGCTGGATCATGAGAGCAGGAGGAGGGGAGGCGGCGGTGGCGCACCGCGCGAACCCGTCAACGATAGTCGCCTGTCGCGTC
>JALOPN010000350.1 GCA_025453875.1 Gemmatimonadaceae bacterium
ACCTAACGAGGTTGTAGGAAAAGCCCGCGAGCACCGATGTGGAAACGGAACTCCTTGAGCCGCGACTCGTTGGCCTCAGAGGAAATGTGCGATCCTGTTCGTCCCTCGTCGAGGTTTGCCATGGCGCGCTACAAGCCGGTCGACACGCAGCCAAAGTTCATCGCGATTGACCTCGCCGCCCAGCTGCTCCCCGGCACCTTGGAGCATGCGCTCCACCACCTGCTCGAACACGCCATCGACCTGACGCCCTTCGATGCGCGGTATCGTAATGACACGACCGGGGCGCCAGCCTACGCCCCCGGCATGCTGCTGCGGGTGGTCCTGTTTGCCTACTCCCGCGGTCTCGTCAGCAGTCGGGCGATCGCCCGGGCCTGCGAGGATCACGTGACGTTCATCGCGCTGAGTGGCGACTCGCGGCCGCACTTCACGACCATTGCCCACTTTGTCAGCACCCTGGGCGATCAGATCGCGCCGATCTTCGCCGCCGTACTCGCGGTCTGCGATCGCCAGGGTCTCATCGGACGGGAGATGTTCGCCATCGACGGAGTGAAGCTCCCCAGCAATGCGTCGAAGCACCGGAGCGGCACGCGGGCCGACTTCGAGCGCCAGGCCGAGAAGATTGAGCGCGCCGCCGAGGCGATGCTGGCGCGCCATCGGGCTGCGGATGCGCGCGAGATGGAGCCGACGCTCGTCGCCAAAGACGTGGCCCGTCGCGAGCGACTCGTGCAGGATGCCGCCGAACTGCGCACATGGCTCACGCGCCATCCCGACGATCGGCGCGGCGCCAAAGGCGCGGTACGAAAGAGCAATCGCACGGATAGCGAGAGTGCGAAGATGGCGACCAGCAAGGGCGTCATTCAGGGCTATACGGGCGTGGCGACCGTCGACGCAATTGTCGATGCCCAGGCGCATGGCGTGGGCGCAGAACAGGAGCTGTTGCTGGCGGCCGTCGCGGCGACCGCGCCCCTGCGCTCGCCCGACACGCTCATCACCGCCGATGCGGGCTACCACAGTGAAGCGAATCTGCGCGCGCTCGCGGAGACCCAGGTCCCCGCGCTGATTGCCGACGGGACGATGCGAAAGCGCGATACGCGGTTTGCCACGCAGGATCGCTATACAACACTCCCGAACCCGCTGCTCCCGAAGCCTTTCAGTATGATCCCGTCGCGCGCACCTGCGTGTGTCCGGCCGGTAAGTCGCTCTTGTCAACGCCGATTGAAATTGCACACTTCTGCCGACCGAAATTGCACACTCGGCGGGGGGCCGGCCCAAGGGGGCGGTTAGCGCTCCTGCCGGCGGGGACGCCGGGCGGGTTCAGGGTCGGGCTCGCTCCGGCGGAGGGCCAGATCGCGGTGCTGCCGCATGCGGTAGCTGTTGCCGCGGATGTTCACGATGTGGCAGTGGTGGAGCAGCCGGTCGATGAGTGCCGCGGCCATGGTCTCATCGCCGAAGACCTCACCCCACTCCTCAAAGCCTTTGTTGCTGGTCAGCACGGTGGAGGCGTGCTCGTAGCGCCGGCTCATGAGCTGGAAGAAGAGCTGCGCGCCCGTACGCGAGATCGGGAGGTACCCGATCTCGTCGATCACCATGAGGCTCGGGAAGACGAGCGTGCGGAGGCGCCGGGTGAGGTGCCCGGCCTGCTGCGCCTCTTCGAGCGACGTGATGAGATCGGCGAGCGTGGCGTAGTACACGCGCCGCCCATACTCGGCGGCCGCAATCGCGAGGCTGATCGCGAGATGCGTCTTGCCGACGCCGGGGAAGCACACGACGTGATGCCCACAAACTCCAAATTACGGTGCGGTACCCGTGGCATGCGCTGCACGGGCAGGTCTTGGACGTCGAGCGCGAGCTGACCGCCGACGACGAGCGCGTGTATGTGATCGCGCTCGCTGACGAGAGTCTAACCCACTTGCCCGTGTGGATGACGGAGCCAGCTGCCGCGATCCCCGCGACGGTGGTCTCGGCGCCGCGGGTGAGCGTGGCGGGACTCGCCGCCCTGCGCCAGTTGCTCGATGCGCGGCTTGACCCGGCCGGGGCCACGGTGGACGCTCGGAGACGCCCGTGAGCCCCGTCGGCCCATCGTGGCGCGTGGCCCGTCCCCCACGTCCGAGGTCGTTCATGCCCCGTTCCCGCCGTCCCGTGCTTGCCTCGTCCCGCCCGGTCGATGCGGTGCAGGCCCACCTCGCCTTGAGTCACGGGAGTGTCTCGTGGCACGCGTTTCCGCTCTCCGTGCGAGAGCGCGTGGTCTCGCTCTGGATCGACCTGCTCCGGGGCCATGCCGACGCCGCGTCGACCGAGGCGCCCACGCCATGAGCGCGCTCCTGCCCACCAAGATCACGCCCCAGCATCTGCAGCGCGCCGCGTACGTCTACGTGCGCCAGTCGACGGTCGCGCAGGTGCACGAGCATCTGGAGAGTCAGCGTCGCCAATACGCGCTGGCGGAGCATGCCCGCACGTGGGGCTGGCAGCACGTCGAAGTGGTGGACGATGACCTCGGGCGCTCCGGCTCGGGGCGCGTGGTGCGGCCGGGCTTCGAGCGATTGGTCGCCGCGGTATGCGACGAGCATGTCGGGGCCGTGTTCGCGCTCGAGGCGTCGCGACTCGCACGCAATAATCGCGACTGGCATCATCTGGTCGATCTCTGCGCGCTCACCGCCACACTGCTGATCGACGGCGAGGGCGTGTACGATCCGCGGGACTTCAATGACCGGCTGCTGCTGGGGCTCAAGGGCACCATGAGCGAGTGGGAGCTCGGGGTGCTGCGGCAGCGGTCCCTCGAAGCGCTGCGATTGAAGGCCTCACGAGGCGAGTTGTACACGACCGTGCCCATCGGGTACGTCCGCACGCGCGATGATCGTGTGGAGCTCGACCCGGATCTTCGGATCCAGTCGGCCATTCGGATGATCTTCCGCCAGCTCCTGGCCCTCGGCAGTCTCCGGCAGGTGCTGCTGTGGTGTCGAAGCGAGCAGGTCACCCTGCCGGCCATCGAGTATGGCCCCTTCGGTCGCACCGTGGTGTGGAAGCTGCCGGTGTACAACACGATCCATAAGATGGCCACGAATCCGATCTATGCGGGTGCCTACGTGTTCGGGCGCACCAAGACGGAGACGCGGGTGAGCGGTGGGCGAGCCAGCAAGCGCACAACGCGCCGCGAGGCCGCCGACTGGCCGGTCTTCCTGCCCGACCATCATCCGGGCTATATCACGTGGCCCGAGTACGAAGCGCTCCAGACCCAGCGGCAGGAGAATGCGCAGATGCAGGGACGGATGAGTCGCGGCGCACCACGTCATGGCACGGCGTTACTTGCCGGCCTGCTGCGCTGTCGGCGGTGCGGACGGCGCCTGCATGTGGCGTACAGCGGCAGCCAGGGCAAGGTGCGCCGGTACGCGTGTCGCGGCGCCATGGTCAATCATGGCACGGGCCATTGTCTTTCCTTCGGTGGGCTCGCGCTCGAGCGCGCCGTCGAA
>JALOPN010000351.1 GCA_025453875.1 Gemmatimonadaceae bacterium
CGGTTCCTGCCGGCGCTCGTTCGTGGTCAACTCCCCGAACGATCCGCGCGCTTCATCGGCAGTGTGCTCGTGCGCTTTCGCGCGCAATCCATCGGAACGCGCGCCAGCCTGCTGGGACTGCTCACCGGGTTGTTGCCGTGCGGGTGGCTGTGGGCGTTTGTCGTGTCGGCCGCCGGCACTGGCGCGGCCTGGCGCGGCGCAGCGTTCATGGCGCTCTTCTGGCTCGGCACCGTGCCGGCGCTCGTCGCGATTGCGACTGGTGTGCGGCGTGCGACCGGCGCCCTGCAGCAGCGGCTGCCCATCGTGAGCGCGATGCTCGTCATCGGCTTCGGACTCGCCTCGCTGGGCGGTCGTCTGGGCGTCGTACCAGGCCATGCGAAACACGAGGCCCACACGCCGGCGGCCGCCGTGCATCACGCCGACCATCAGCACACCGCACCGTCAGTCGCACCGGGCGTGAACACCCACGACACCACCGCACGGTCCACGCCGCATGTCCACTGACACACTCACGCCACGCGCCATCGACACGCGCGCCGGCAGCGCGTCGCGCGACACATGTGACATCGCGTGCGCGCACTGCACACTGCCCGTGCCCACCGCGCTCGTGCGCACCAACGCAGCGCAGCAGTTCTGCTGTGCGGGCTGCGAAACCGCGTACACGCTGCGCGTCGCACGCACCGGGCGCACCTACGACGAGTTCGATCACCCGGCGTTTGCCGCCCTGCACGTGCGCCCCACGCACGATGGCCTCTCGCAGGTTGAGCTCTATCTCGAAGGCATTCATTGCGCCTCGTGTGTGTGGCTCGTCGAACGCGTGCCGCTGCTCGTGCCCGGTGTGGCGCGCGCCGAACTCGACGTGCGCCGCAGCCGCGCCATCGTGGCGTGGGACGCGAACGCCACGCCGCTCTCGCAGGTTGCGCGCACGCTCGACACGCTGGGCTATCCGCCGCACCCCTTCCGTGGCGTGGCGCGTGACGCCGTGCGTCGCGGTGAAGATCGCCGCATGCTCGTGCGCATCGGTGTGGCCGGCGCCATCGCCGGCAACGTCATGCTCTTCGCGTTCGCGCTCTACAGCGGTGAGCTGGCGTGGATGGATCCGGCACACACACGCTTCTTCCGCTGGTTGAGCATGGCCCTCACGCTGCCCACGCTCGCGTGGCCCGGGCGCGTGTTCTTCACCGGCGCACTCGCGGCGTTGCGCACGCGCACGCTGCACATGGATCTGCCCATCGCGATCGCGCTCGCGGCAGGTTTCGTGCGCGGTGCCATCAACACCATCACCGACAGCGGCCCCATCTACTTCGACGGACTCGCCCTCCTCACCTTCGCACTGCTTGTGGGGCGCTTCCTGCAACAGCGTGGGCAGCGCCTCGCCACCGACAGCGCCGAGTTGTTGTACGCGCTCACGCCGTCGATCGCCCGTGTCGCGGACACGGACGGCAGTGTGCGCGACGTCCCCACCGAGGCGGTGCTCCCCGGCATGGTGCTCGACGTGCGCGCCGGTGAAACGTTCGCCGCCGACGGTGTGCTCACCACGGCGCACACCACCGTCAACGCCGCGCTGCTCACCGGTGAATCGCAACCGGCCGATGTCCGCGAAGGGGACACCGTCTTCGCAGGCACGCTCAACGTGGCCGCGCCCGCGCGCGTGCGCGTCACCGAAGCCGGCGAGACGAGCCGCGTCGCGCGCATTCTGCAGCAGGTGGAATCGAGCAGCGATCGTCGCGCGCCCGTGGTGCTCGCGGCCAACCGCACGTGGGGCGTGAAGACCGCCATGCACAGCACCACCGCGCTCGACGACGCGATCGCGCTCCTCGTGGTGACGTGCCCGTGCGCCCTCGCGCTCGCCACGCCCCTCGCCGTGACCATGGCGGTCGGACGCGCCGCGCGCGGCGGCGTGCTGGTGAAGGGCGGCGACGCGCTCGAACAACTCGCAAAGCCCGGCACCCTCGTGCTCGACAAGACGGGGACCCTCACCGAAGGACGGCACGAGCTCGTGTCATGGGTGGGCGAGGTGAACGTGCGCCCGCTCGTGCACGCGCTGGAACTTGGCAGCTCGCACCCACTCGCCGATGCCGTACGTCGGGCGTGGAGCAACGCACCGTGGCTCGCGCAGCCGTTGCCCAGCGTGGCACACGCCGAGCACGTGATCGGCGGCGGCTTGCGCGGCACAGTCTCCGGACACGACGTGCTCGTCGGCTCGCCCGGCTTCGTGCGCGCGCATGCCGCGCGAGGGACGGCGGCCACCGAAGCCGCGATCGACGCACTCGATCCCACGCTCACACCGGTTCTGGTCGCGCTCGACGGCGTGATCGTCGCGGCCGGTGGCTTCGGCGATCGCATTCGCGACGACGCCGCCACCGCACTCTCGGCGTTGCGCGCACGCGGCTGGCGCACTGTGATGGCCTCGGGCGATACGCCGTTCGTGGCGCAGGCGGTCGGTGCACGGCTCGGCTTCGCACCGAACGACGTGCACGGCGCGATGTCGCCCGAAGGGAAGCTCGCGCTCGTGACGGCGCTGCAGCAGCAGGGGGGTCATGTAGTCATGGTGGGCGACGGCGTGAACGATGCAGCGGCCATCGCGGCGGCCAACGTCGGGATCGGCGTGCACGGAGGCGCCGAAGCGTGTCTCGCCACCGCCGATGTCTTTCTCGCGCGTCCCGGGCTCACGCCGCTGCGCGAGCTGATCGAGGGCGCTGAGCGCACGACGCGCGTCATCCGCCGCAACTTCGCCTTCTCACTCGCCTACAACGCCGTCGGAGGCGGCCTCGCGATCGTGGGGCTGCTCACCCCGCTCATCGCGGCGGTCCTCATGCCGCTCAGTTCGCTCACCGTGGTGATCGCCAGCTGGCACGGACGCACCTTCGAGAGCCGCGGAGGCCCAGCCAACCCGCGCCAGTGACCGTCGACGCGATCACGCGCCGCCGCGCTCTGCACGACACCCTCGCACGTTGATCTTTGCGTGACGCGAGCACGTGAAGCTTCCCGGACACTTTTTTCCGAGGAGACTTCATGCCCTGTCCGATGCGTTCCGTTCGTGCGCGCGCCCAGCGCGTGGCCACGCTGCTGTGCACTGTCGGCCTATCGCTCATCGCGGCCACCGCCTCACGCCCGTTGACCGCCCAATCCCCGACGCGTGCGGCGGCCAGTGAGCGCGTGCTGCTCGTGGTCAGCGCCGCGGGCCGCGACAGCGGCCGCACCCGCCCGGGCTTCGAGCTCGACGAACTCTCGCAGGCGTGGTTGCTCTTTCGGGCCAACGGCTTCGACGTGACCATCGCGAGGCGACTACCGCGCCGTCTTCGTGCTGGGCGGCAAGGGTGCCATGTTCGATCTGCCGCAGGACGCGGCGTTGGCAACTCTGGTCAGTCAGGTACACGCGCGCGGTGGCATCGTCGGCGCGGTCTGTCATGGCCCCGCAGGCCTCGTGGGCGCCCGTACGCCCGATGGACGCCCGCTGCTCGCGGGCCGAACCGTCACCGGATTCACCGACGAGGAAGAGCAGGTGTTCGGCAAGCAGTGGCGACCGCAGTTTCCGTGGTTGCTCGAAACGCACATTCGTGGGCTCGGCGCGCAGTGGCAGGAAGCCGGCCTCATGCAACCCTTCGTGGTGAGTGATGAGCGGGTGATCACCGGACAGAATCCCTTCGCCACCGGCGAAACGGTGGAAACGATCATTCGCGCGCTCGGGCGCACACCGGTCGCGCGCATCGCGTGGCGCGACGAGCGGAGCGCACGCTTTGCCCGCGAGGCGCTCGCTCTCGATCCCGACGTCGCGGCGCGACGCTTCGCCAGGGAGCGCGACTCCCTGCAGGTCGGAATCATCGGCCTCATGGGCTACTACCAGCTGCAGGCGGCCACGAGCGACGTGCAGGTGCGACAGGCCTTGCAGTTGATGGAGCTGGCGGCGCCGTTCATGCCCGAACCCGAACTCACGCTTGGCATGGCCGACGCCCACGCGCGACTCGGCGCGCCCGCCCGCGCACGAGCGCTCGCCGAACTGGTCGCCAGCACTCACCCCGAGCACGCGTCCACCGCGCGCGCGCTGCTCGCACGGCTCAGCACCGCGCCGTGATCGATCCGGCCACGGCGCCCGCGTTGGAGGTGCTGCTCGTCGAAGACCACGCCGAGCTGAGCGAAAGCCTGCGCGCCGCCCTGACGGCGCGTGGGCTGCTCGTGCAGCACGCTGTGGACGGACGCGCGGCGCTGGCCATGGCGCTCGCCGAACCGCCCGACGTGCTCGTGCTCGACCTCACGCTGCCCGGCCTCGATGGCCTGCACGTGTGCCGACGCCTGCGCGCACAGGCCGATCGACACATCCCCGTGCTCATGCTCACCGCGCGCGACACACTCGCCGACAAGCTCGCGGGCTTCGACGCCGGTGCCGATGACTATCTCATCAAGCCCTTCGCCACCGAAGAACTGCTCGCACGCATTCACGCGCTCGCCCATCGCCGACGCGCGGGCACGGCGCACCTGCTGCAGATCGGTTCCCTCACCATCGACCGACGAACCGGTCACGCGACGCGCGCGGGGCAGCCGCTCGCCCTGCGTCAGACGGCGCACCGCATCCTGTTGATTCTCGCCGAGGCGTGGCCGCGCGCCGTCACCCGCAGCGAACTCATCCGCCAACTCTGGCGCGATGATCCGCCCGAGTCCGACCCGCTCCGTACGCATCTCTATCTGCTGCGACAGGCGCTCGACAAACCGTTTACCGTCCCCATGCTCGAGACCGTCCACGATGTGGGTGTTCGTCTGCGCGCCGATCGATGACGCCCGCGCGCCGCCGTCGCTCGCTCTACACGCGCCTCATGCGCGCGTTCGGCGTGTACGCCGTGCTCGTCGCGGTCGTGTTCGGCGGCGCAGCAGCCGTGTTCCTCTACATCGTGGAAGATCGACTCTTCGATCAACAGCTGGTCGACGAGGCGGAGGCGCTCCTCACCTTTCGGCAGCGCAACGATCGCTGGCCGACACCACGCGCGCCACATCTGTCGGTGCACACCGACCTCGCCACGCTGCCGGACGACGTGCGCGCCGTCCTCACGACCGAGCCGTGGCGTCGCGAGATACACGGCGCCAACGGGCGGCACTTTCATGTCCGCACGCTCGAAGTCGCGCCATCCACCACGCGCGCCGAGGCGCCATCGGCGTGGCTTGTCGCCGATGTCAGTGACCGCCTCGTCGTCCGCGCCATGCGACGCACGTTGCTGCAAACGTGGGGCGCCATCATCGTCGGGCTGCTCACGCTCGCGTTGCTCACGGCCATCGTGCTGGCACGTCGCGTGCACGCGCCCCTGGCCGCGGTCGCCGAGGCCGTGGCCGAAGACGACGTGGACGTGCGCGACGTGGTGCCCGCCAGCGCCGACGCCGAAGTGTTCGTGCTCGCGGATGCGCTCGCCGCCGCCCGAAGCCGCGTGGCGGCCCACGTCGCGCGTGAGCGTGCCTTCACACGCGACGCCAGCCATGAACTGCGCACACCGCTCAGCGTGATGCGCACGAGCACGCACCAGGTGCTCGCCGACGCACGCAGTTGCAGCGCACCATCGACACGCTGCTTCTGCTCGCGCGCGACGCCATGCCCACCGGAACCGATCCCACGGTCGTCCGACCGACCCTCGAAGCCGCCATCCTCGAACTCGCCGACGCGCTCGACGAGCGCGGGCTGATCGTGTCACTCGACGTCCCGCGGGCCGCGACCCTCCCGGTCGCCGAACCGGTGCTGCGCCTCCTGCTCGCCAATCTGCTCGGGAACGTGCTCACGCATGCACTGCCGGGACCCGTCACCGTGCGACTGCACGACGAGGCGTTGAGCGTGCAGAACCTCCGCCCGTCGGACACCGATGGTGGCGGTGGCGACGCGAGCACGGCGCCGCGTTCGGGGTTCGGCCTCGCGCTGGTGCGACGGGTCGCGAGCGTTGTTGGTCTCGACGTGTCGGTGCACCTCACCGCCGAACACTTCACCGTCGTGCTGCAGCCCGCGCGCCGAGGCGGTCCCACGCGCTAGGTTTGTGGTATGAGCGTCCTCTACCTCGTCGTTCCGCTCGCCCTGATCATCGCCGGCGTGGCCGTGTGGGCGTTCGTGTCCGCAACCAACCGCGGCCAGTTCGATGACCTCGACACGCCGGCGCTGCGCATGCTGCACGACGACGACGAACGCCGCCCACCCTCCGAACCGCCGCGCTGACGGCGTGTGCGCACCGTGCGTTCGCGCCCTGAACTCGGCCGGTCGCGTGCACGGGCAACTGCCCCGGATCAGGGCTGCAATCGCACGCTCAGGGACGGCATCGCGCCCGGCAGGTAGCGCGGGACCTGCTGATACGCCTGCTCACCAACCGCGTCGATCGCGCGGAAGAGCGAGTAGTCGAGCACGTTGCGCCGATTGAAGAGATTCTGCACCGCGGCGCCGAACTCGGCCGACCACGGCCCGAGTCGCGTCGTCCACGTCACGCCGAGGTCCGTCTCGAGAATGGCCGGCCGCGACGCGGCTCCGGGGTCGCGCACGGGCAACCCTTCTCCGAGATCACCCACCGACAGCAGGTCGTAGTACGACTGTCGCAGCGCCCATGTGCGACCCCACGTTCCACGCGAGCGTACCGCGACCACCCACCCACTCGACGGGCGCGCTTCGATCGACACGAGCGCACGATGCGGCTCGTTCCACGGGGTTGGCTGCATCGATCCTTCGAATCGCGACGGAAACGTGCGTCGCGACACACCAAAGTCGTACCCCGCTTCGACGCGCACCGGCAAACCACGCGATCGATCCGACCAGCCGGTCCACCACACGTAGCCGTCACGCGTCGCGCGCACGCCGATCCCGTACGCTTCGCCACGCGCACTCGAGATGAACGTCTCCGGTGGCACACCGAGCGGCAGCAGCGTGTCCTGATTGAGCAGTACGCCGTAATCGAACGCGACGATGGTGGGTTGCCACTTCGCGTAGACTTCGCCGCGCAACTGCCACGCCCCCTGCGGCGTGACGACGCCCTCAGCGCCCAGGTGGTACGCGGTCGCCACGCCTTCGCCACCCGTCGTGGGCAGCCAGAAGCGCACGCTCGGCACGAGCGCGGTCGGATTCGACGTCGCCACGTCGTACTGATTCACGTACTGCCGATACACGCCACCACCCAGTCGCCACGCCCACGGACCGAAGCGCTCGCTTTCGCCATCGGCGCGCACCGCGAGTCGCGGCTCCAGATACGCGCGCCCCGTCGC
>JALOPN010000352.1 GCA_025453875.1 Gemmatimonadaceae bacterium
ACGCCGACGCACGCTGGAATCGTCGAAACTTGCGACCAAACGCGCGCGAGCGCCACACACCGCGCGTCAGCGCTCAGCGCCGCGTCGTGCGAAACCAGTCCACGAGCCACTCGAGCCCCGCGGCGTCCACGTCATCGAACCGCGCGGGCTGATCGCTGTCGATGTCGAGCACGGCCAGCAATGCACCGTCGGCGTCGAACACCGGCACCACGATCTCGCTCTGCGAGCGGCCGTCACACGCGATGTGCCCGGGAAACGCGTGCACGTCGGGCACCACGACCGTGCGACGCTCCGCCGCAGCCGTACCACAGACCCCGCGGCCGAAGGCGATGTCGAGACAGCCGAGCGACCCCTGATACGGCCCGACGCGCAGCAACGTGTCCGGCTCCACGACACGATAGAACCCCGTCCACAGGTGCCCGAACGCGTGATGCAGCAGCGCGCTCGTCGTGGCCATGCCGGCCAGCGCGTCGGAATGGCCGGCGAGCAGCACGGTTTGCATCTCGACGAGACGATTGTACGCCTCGGCCTTGGGCGTCCTGCGCAGATCGGGGATGACCGGTTCCATGTCGTACGAGCGAAGAGGTGATCAGGCGCTGCGAGCGGCGGCGATTTCGGCGATGAGGCGCAGATCGAGGAGTGCGAGCGCCAGCCCCTGCACGATCACGCCGATGCCTGCACCCACGCCGCCCAGTCGCGGACCGAGGCGCCAGGCCGCGAGTGCGAGCGTGAGCCCGACCCCGATGTACCCCACGTCGAGGCCGACGTTGAGCCAGAGGAAGTTCACGAGCGAGGTCTGCCCCTCGAAGTCGCGCAAGGCGAGACCACGCTGCGCCCACGCGCAGATGGCGAGATCCACCGCGCCCCAGGCGAGCGTCTGGATCGCGAAGTGCTGCAGCAGCGGTGAGCGCACACGCCGCCACGCCAACCAGGCCAGCACGCCACTCCCCGCCACGACGCTGCCCACGCCCCAGAGCGTGAGCAACTGCAGATGGGTTCGTTCCAGCGACAACAGCACGTCGGCCCACATGACGCGCATCGTATCGGCCGCGCGGCGCGACGCCAAGCCCTCGTGGCGCGATTCGTCCCATGCTTGCCACGCCCGGCCGTGGCGCGCCTATCTTGTGACCATGGACTCTCCCGCGCCGTCTCGTTCGCTCGCGCCGTCCTCACAGGAGCGCGAAGCGGTCATCTCCGCGCTCGGTGACGCGTACGCGGCCGACCGCCTCGAACTCGACGAACTCGAGCGCCGCATGGCGCGCGTCTACCGGGCCACGACGCGCGAGTCACTCGCCGAGGTGCTCGCCGATTTGCAGCCCGCGCGCCCCGCCGCTGCCGCGTCGACGGCGGCGACAGGCTTCACCGCCGCGCGCCCTGCGCCGGTCACGCTGGCCGGCCTCGAATACGGTCTCGCCACGCTGGCGCGTCCGGAGGCGGTACCGCCTCGCCAGGCGCTCATGGCCGTGATGGGTGGCGTTGAGCGCAAGGGTGGCTGGGTCGTCCCGCGACAGCTGCGCATCATTTGCGTGATGGGTGGGGTCGAACTCGACTTTCGCGAAGCGCAGTTCGCCGACGGGGTGACCGAAATCGAGATCACGGCCATCATGGGTGGCGTCGAAATGCTGCTCCCAGCCGGCGTGCGCGTCGAGACGGTAGGCGTCGGGTTCATGGGCGGCTTCTCGGTAAAGAATCCGGAGGCCGATCCCGGCCCCGGGGCGCCGCTGCTGCGGATCAGTGGACTCGCCGCGCTCGGTGGCGTAGAGGGCAGCATGAAGAAGCTGCGCAAGAAGTAAGCGCCGACGCACGTACGCGTCATGCCTGCCGAAACGCACGAAGGCCGGCGCATGGAGCGCCGGCCTTCGTTGGTTCACACGTGGCGGACCGGAGGCCGCCGTGTCACTTACTGCGTGACCGTGACCTTGCCCTTCATGCCCATCGCGAGGTGCGGCGTGCAGTAGTACTCGTACGTGCCCGGCGTCACGCCGGCGAACGAGATCGTGTACTCCTGGTTCTCCGTCAGCATCATCGGGCCGATGAGCTCCGACGACTGCTCCGGCATGTTCGCGATCAGCTGCGCCTTGACGTCGGCCGGCAGGAGCGTCGGGTCGAACGCGACGTTGTGCGGGCCACCGCTGACCATCACGAACTTGATGCCGTCGCCCTGCTTCACCGAGATCTCGGCCGGGCTGAACTTGTACACGTTGTTCTCCATCACCATGTTCACGGTGTGGATCGTGCCCGTGATCGCCGACGACGCACCAGCCGCCGGAGCCTCGGTCGCGGCCGGCGTCTCAGCCGCCGGCGCCTCGGTCGCCGGGGCGTCGGCCGCCGGCGTCGTCTCACCACCACCGCACGCGCCGAGCAGGATCGCAGCGCCCGTCACCACAGCAAAGCCAAGAAACCGCATTTCGGAAAGGCCTCCAAAGCCAGTTCACGGAGTAGATACTGCGTACGTCAGCGGACTTGGTGAATCTAGTTGAGAGCGCCTGCGGACTCCAAGTGGTTCCCGCGCGAAGCGCGCCAGCCGCGTGCCCTGACCCGCTTGACCTTGGCGCTCCCAGCGGCTACCCTGTGCGTCATGCAGCGGAACATGTCCCAGCACCATCATGCGCATCATGGCCACGGCCCGACGGGTCGCGGAATGGCGCGCGTGCGCTCGGGAGTCTGACCGCTCCACCTCACGCTGCTGCT
>JALOPN010000353.1 GCA_025453875.1 Gemmatimonadaceae bacterium
TCATCGAGAGCGCGATTCGTACCGCAGCGACTGCCCCGAGTGGCGCGCACCAGCAGCCGTGGACGTTCGTGGCCGTGTCCGACCCGCAACTCAAGGCGCAGATCCGTGAGGCCGCGGAGCGAGAGGAACACGCGTTCTACCACGGCAAGGCGCCCGCCGAGTGGCTCGAAGCCCTCGCGCCACTCGGCACCGATGAGCACAAGACGCACCTCACCGACGCGCCGTGGGTGGTAGTGCTCTTCCGGCAGATTCACGGCGTACGCCCGGACGGCAGCAAGCGCACGTTCTACTACACGCAGGAATCGTGTGGCATCGCGGCGGGTCTGTTCATCGCCGCCGTGCATCAGATGGGGCTCGTCACGTTGACGCACACGCCGAGCCCGATGCGAGAAGGCGATGCTCGTGATGCCGGTGGGCTATCCGGCACCCGACGCCACCGTGCCCGACCTGCAGCGCAAGCCGCTCGACGAGGTCGCCGTCTTTCGCTGATTCGCTCAGCGCGACGGGCGTGGGCGCGTGTTCTCGAAGTAGCGTAAGCCGCCGGCGGCCGTCCCTACGATGAGGTCGAGGTCGCCGTCACCATCGAGGTCACCGGCGGCGGGTGCCGAGAAGAGCCCCGTGGTCACGTCGAGATCGGCCACGCGCGCAAAGCGAATGTCCGCGCCCACCGACACATTGCGCCAGTGCTGCACGCCGCCATCCTCGCTGCCGAGGAACAGATCGGGGCGCCCATCACCGCGAAGATCCACGAAGAGCGGCGCACTGCGTCGTCCGACATCGACATCGAGAAACGTGTCGCTCACAAGTTCGAAGCGCGGCGCGGTGCGTGTGCCCACGTTGCGATACAGGTTGAGCTGGCCGCTGCCCTCGCCCACGAGCAGGTCGAGGTCACCGTCGCCGTCGAGATCGGCGAACGCCGGCGCCGTGTTGCTGCCGCGCGTGAGGGTGATGAGCGCACTGTCGGCGAGCGTCCACTGCGGTGCGCCGGCGCGCGCCGTGTTGCGCCACACCTGCACGACGTCGCGCCACGTGCCCGTGATGAGTTCCGCGCGACCGTCTCCGTCGAGGTCGGCCATGGTGGGGGCGTAGTGGAAGTCGCCGCGGAGCGGCAGCAGCCCGCGCTCATCAAAACTCGGCGCCGCCGCGCCCCCGACATTCTCGAACCACGTGATCGTGCCGCTGGCGTCGGTGTCGGGCGCGATCTTGTTGCCCACGAGCAAGTCGAGATCGCCGTCGCCATCGAGGTCCACGAGCGCGGGCATGGATTCACTGCCCACGTCGAGCGTGTTGATCAATCGGCGGGTGCGCACCCGAAACGTGCCGCGTGACTCCTGCGGGACGAAGAGCAGATTGTCCACCGCGGTCGTGCGCGGCGTGTACGCCCCACCGATGACACCGATGACGAGATCCAGCAAGCCGTTGCCGTCGAGGTCACCGAGCGTGGGCGCGTTGTAGCCACTCGTCCGCACCGGCGCGCCGCGCGGAAAGCCGATGTGTTCACCGCGCAGGTTCGGCTCGGCGCACCGCTCGCCGCGGTTCTCCATGAGCAGCACACCGGCCTCGAAGTAGTCGCCCCAGAAGAGATCCTGGTCGCCATCACCGTCGATGTCGCCGAACGCGAGCGTGTTCGCACCGTGTCGCTGCGAGCCGTGCTCGAGACCGGGGGCGTGCGCCGCGGCGCCGGACTCGTCGCCGGGTGAGCCCGGGATGGGCCCGGTCACGACGATCCCTTCGAACTGCTCGGTGTGCAGCACGAATCGTGGTACGCCATCGCGCTCCGTCCCGGGCAGCGCTTCAAAGCGATCCACCGTACCGGCGACGCGACCGATGAACAGGTCAAGTCGACCGTTGCAGTCGATGTCGACGATGTTGAGGATGTTCTGCCGATCGGCAGGGATGGGCTTGCCATCGCTGTCGGCGAGCGAATCCACCGCGATGCGGAACTGCGCATCCGCGCGCGTGCCCACGTTGCGCCAGGCGCGGATGTAACTCACCGGACTCTCACTCAACAGGTCGATGCGTCCGTCGGCATCGAGATCGGTGAAGCGGTACCACTCGCCGATGGACAGATCGCGCCACCGATCGGTGCGCCAGGTGAGTGTGCCGTTCACGTTCTCGAAGAACATGAGCGCATTCGACTGCTCCTGCACGAACAGGTCGAGATCGCCATCACCATCGATGTCCACGAGCTGCGGGCGCGGCACGTCGAATCCACCGAGGAAGGGCTGGAGCAGCGTGGCTCCGTTGGCGTCCACCACGGGAAACGGATCGACACGCCGCGCAAACCGTGGGGCAGTGTCCACCATCGCGCGCGCGGACGCCGAGGTGTTCGCCGTCCCGGGCACCGGACGCGCTGCCGCCGACTGACAGCCAGCGATCGCTGCGCCGAGCAGCAGTGCAAGCACGTCGAGCCGCGGCCAGCGACCGACGCGCACCGACCGCCCGCGCGCAGGGAACACACGGAACGACATCAGCGCGCGCGCGCGGCCCCGGCGCCGGTGGGCCCGTTGCCCAGCGGCAGCGTGGCCTTCACGGCACCCGTCATCAGGTCGAGGATCGTGAGCCACCCGTTGTTCGCGGCCTGCCCGTCCATGCCGTGCATGGCGTGACCGCTGTGGCCTTCGTGTACCGGTGCCGCATTCTGGTTGGTGACAAACGCGTACTTGCCATCGCCGCGCAGGATCATGCCGTAGGGCTGCGCAAACTTCTCAGTTCGGCGACGCCGTTCTTTGCGAGCAAGGTCACGTACACCGTACGACCATCGGGCGCAAACCGCACTTCCCACGGCTTGCCGGCGAGCGGCACTTCGCGCGCGGGCGTGAACGGTGGCGGCGACGTGAGGTCGAACACGAGCAGCGTGTTCGACAGTTCACCGCCGGCCACCATCCAGCGACCATCGGGCGAGAGCGCGAACTGCACCAACGACCGCTCGACGCCGGGGATGGTCGTGAGCCGCACCCGTCCCGTCTTCACTTCGATGGATGCGATGCGATTCTCGGCGAGCGACGCCGTGTGCACCCACGCGCCGTCGAGCGACACGGCGAGCGCGTGCGGACGCGGAATCACGATTTCGTGTTCGTCGACCAGTTCGAACGGACGTCGCGCAATGACGCCGATCGCCTTG
>JALOPN010000354.1 GCA_025453875.1 Gemmatimonadaceae bacterium
CGAGTCTCTGACGTGGTATCCCCGTGACTGGCGCGTGAAGGGCGGCCTCACCGCAGCGCAACTGCAGCGCGCGCGCGCGCCGCTGTCCGCCGCCCCCGCGGGCGATCTGCGGGTGCTCGTCGTGCATCACAACGTCGTGCGCGGTCGCCTGTCGAATCGCTGGGGACTCAAGCAGCCGCAACGCGTTCTCGACACGCTCGCCGCCATGCCGCTGGATGTGGTGTGCACCGGCCACGATCACGAGGAACGCGTCGAGGTGGTCGAGCGAGCGAACGGCCGCTTTCTCGTGAGCGCCGCCAACACGCTGTCGAACCGCATGCGCGGCCATCGGCCGAGCGCGATCAACGTGATCGAGGCCAACGCCGCGGAGATCACGGTCGAAGCGTGGCCCTTCAACGGCCACACCTTCGCGCCAGGCGCCATGCGCGCGACCATGCCCCGTCGCTGACCCTCGACCCCCGCAGGCCCTTGCGTCGGCCGGTTCGCAAGATATCTTAGTACTGAGATACCAACCCGGAGCCTCCATGCCCATCACCGGCCTGCATCACATCACCCTCGTCACCGCTGATGCCCAGCGGAACGTGGACTTCTACACCCGCGTCCTCGGCCTGCGCCTCGTCAAGACGACCGTCAACTTCGACGACCCGTCGACGTATCACCTGTACTACGCCGACGCGACCGGCACCCCCGGCTCGGTCATCACCTTCTTCGAATGGCCGCGTGCCCCGCGCGGTCGCCCAGGAGTGGGGGGAACGCACCACGTCGCCCTGCGCACCGCCGATCGCGACGCGCTGCTCCGCTGGAAGCGTCGTCTCACCGACCTCGGGGTGAAGGTGCGTGGGCCGTACGACCGCCACTACTTCACGTCGATCTACTTCCGCGACCCGGACGGCACGATCCTCGAGATCGCGACCGACGGGCCCGGCCTGCACATCGACGAGCCCACGGGCGTGCCCGGTGTGGCCGAACTCACGCCGCCCGCCGCCCTCACCCGCGGCGTGCGCGATGAAGACACCATTGCCGCCATGACGTGGCCCGAGCCGGTCCCCACGATCGATGCGGCGATGACGCTCACGCGCGGCATGCATCACATCAGCGCCACCGCGAGCGATCTCGGTCGCACCGATGCCTTCCTGCAGGGGCTGCTCGGCCTCTCGCTCGTCAAGCGCACCGGCAACTTCGATGATCCCAGCATGCCGCACTGGACGTGGGGCACCGCCGACGCGCGTCCCGGCTCGCTCGTGACGTACTTCGGCGTGAGTGCCCCCACGGCGAAGCGCGCCGTCATGGGCGCAGGGCAGACCCATCACTACGCGCTCGCCGTGCCCGACGATCAGGCGCAGGCGGAGATCTACGAGCGTCTGCGTGGCGCCGGTGTCCCCGTGTCCACGGTGCAGGATCGCGTGTACTTCCGCTCGATCTACACGCGCGATCCCGATGGACACATCGTGGAGGTCGCGACAGCCATCCCCGGGTTCCTCATCGACGAACCGGTCGAAACGACCGGTCGCGCGCTGCGGCTGCCGCCGTGGCTCGAAGCGCATCGCGCGCGCATCGCCGATGGACTCACGCCGCTCGCCTCGCCCACGTGGCCGCACGATGGGCACGACGCGTCGCCGGCACATGCGGCGCGTGTGGACGACGCGCCTGCACTCATCGAGGCCGGCACATGATGCGTCACGACCCAAAGGACCCGCACGCGCACGCCGTCGTGTATCGCGACGGTGCTCCGTTGGAATCGGCGCGCGCCGTGGTCGTGCTCGCGCACGGCCGCGGTGCGGACGCCGCCGACATTCTCGGACTCGCGCAGCACTTCGCCGTGCCGAACGTCGCGTACCTCGCGCCGGAGGCGGCCGGCGGCGCGTGGTACCCGGCGCGATTCCTCGCGCCACTGGAGCACAATCAGCCCTGGCTCGATTCGGCACTGCGCCTGTTCGGCAACGTCGTGGACACGGTGCGCGCCGCCGGCGTGTCCGATGAGCGCATCGTGCTTGGTGGCTTCTCGCAAGGCGCCTGCCTGGCACTCGAGTACGCGGCGCGTCACGCCACACGCTTCGGCGGTGTGATCGCGTTGGCGGGCGGGCTCATCGGGCCCGACGGTCTCGTACGCGCCGACACGGGGCGCTTCGACGGCACACCGGTCTTCATTGGCGTCGGAGATCAGGATGCGCACATTCCGGTGGCGCGCGCGCAGCACGCCGCCGACGTCCTCACGGCGCTCGGCGCGATGGTCGACCTGCGCGTCTATCGTGGCGTGCCGCACACGGTGATCCCCGATCAGATCGAGGCCGCGCGCGCGCTGCTGACACAGGTTGCCGCGGGCACGCCCCCGAGCTGACCGGCCCGTCGCCGCTGGCGAGGCGCGCGTGCCGTGGTCATCCTTCGGTATGCGCGACCTCTTCGGCGCCCTGCGCCGCGCCGCCACGCGTGGGCACGTGCCCGCCGACGGCGTCTTCAAGGGCAGTGCCGCGCGTCGCGCGCAGGCCGCCACGTTGCTGCAGCGGCTGCGCGCACTCGGGTTGCGCGGGATCGATACCGTCGCGCTCATGCACACGCGACGGACCATGGTGTCGGTGGCGGGGAGCACG
>JALOPN010000059.1 GCA_025453875.1 Gemmatimonadaceae bacterium
GCCGCTCACGGCCATTCGCGCGCTGGCGTGGCAGAGCGCGGTGGATGGAGATCCCCGTGGTGTGACGATTACCGAGGAGGTGGATCGGCTCAACCGGCTGGTGGCGGATCTGCTCGATCTTTCGCGACTTCGCGCCAATGCGCTTCCGGTCCGGCTCGAAGTGAACGCGGTGGAAGACGCCTTTGGCGTACTGCTCGACCGCGCTGCGTCCGCGATGCCGGAACGCGCCGTGCACGTCACGCTCGACACACAGGAGCCGTTGCTCCTCGCTCGCTACGACGAAGCGCATCTGCTGCGCGTCCTTACCAACCTGCTCGAGAACGCCCATCGGCACGCTCCCGCCGGCACCGCGATCGACCTTGTCGCGCGACGCGACGGGCGCGACGTCGTCATCACCGTCGCCGACTGCGGCCCCGGCGTGTCGGAGGAGTTGCGCACCCGGATCTTCGAACCGTTCGTGCGCGGAGACGGCGCAGGAGCCACCAACTCGGGCCTGGGACTGGCCGTCGCGGCGGGACTGGCCCGCGCGATGCAGGGGACGCTCGCGCACGCTCCGCGACCGGGTGGGGGCAGCGTCTTCACGTTGCGACTCGTCGCGTCCGACTTGCCTGAGATGATGTCATCAGCGCTGGAGCGCTGATCTTCACGGAATCTTCACGCCGAAGGCCTTCGCTCTTCACGCGGTCTTGATGGCGCCCTGGTGAATCTCCCACGCACCGACAACGGTGTCCCCCACCCGGGAGAGATTCCATGACCGACCTGCTGCTCATCCTGTTGTTCCTCGCGGTCTACGCCGCGCTGCACGGCTACCTGCGCTTCTGTGCGCACCTGGCGGGCGGCGCGACACACCGGCCTGCCACGATCGTACCCTCCGAGCGCGACAACCCGCCGACCGGAGTCCGTGAATGAGCGCGCTATCACTGCTCGCCGCAGTCGCGGCCGTCACGTTGATCGGCTACCTGCTCCATGCGCTCGTTCGACCGGAGGATCGCTGACCATGACCATCCACGGCTGGTTGCAGATCGCGCTCGTGCTCGCTGTCCTGCTGGGACTCACACCGCTCGTCGGCGGCTACCTCGTACGCGTCTACGACGGCTCATCCCGCTGGGCCATCCGCCTCGAGCGGCTCATCTATCGCCTCGCTGGCATCGACGCCGAGCATGAGCAGCACTGGACGACCTACGGCGGCGCCCTCCTGTCCTTCAGCGTGGTGGCGACGCTCCTGACGTATCTGATGCTTCGCCTGCAGGCGATGCTGCCGCTCAACCCGGCCGACATGGCCGCGGTCGGTCCAACGCAAGCGTTCGAGACCGCCGCATCGTTCGCCACCAACACGAACTGGCAGTCGTACGGCGGCGAGACGACGATGTCGTACCTCAGTCAGATGCTGCAACTCACTTTCCAGAACTTCGTCTCGGCGGGCGCCGGCATGGCCGTCGCGGTGGCCCTGGTGCGCGGGATCGCGCGACGTGATCGCGCCGACGGCATCGTGGGCAACTTCTGGGTGGATCTGGTGCGCTCGGTTGTGTACGTGCTGCTGCCGCTCTCGGTCATTCTCGCGCTGCTCCTGGTGCACCAGGGCGTCATCCAGACCTTCGACGCGTATCGTGCGGTCACGACGCTCGAGGGTGGTACGCAAACGATTGCGCTGGGTCCCGTCGCGAGCCAGGAGGCGATCAAGCAGCTCGGGACGAACGGCGGTGGCTTCTTCAACGCCAATGCCGCGCATCCGTTCGAGAACCCGACCCCGTGGTCGAACCTGCTCTCGCTCGTCGCGCTGCTGCTGATCCCGTCCGCGTTTACCGTCGTGCTCGGGCGCATGACGGGGAAGCCTCGTCACGGCTGGACGGTGTGGGTGGTGATGGCAGCCTTCTGGACGGTCGGCGTTTCGTCGGCGTACGTGGCAGAGGCGCAGGGCACCTCGCTGCTCGCGAAGGCCGGCGTCGCACTTCCCGCATCGGCCGATCAACCCGGCGGCAACATGGAAGGGAAGGAGGTGCGCTTCGGCATTTCCGCATCCGCGCTCTACGCCGTGTCGACGACCGCCACGTCAACCGGGTCTGTGAATGCGATGCACGATTCGTTCACGCCGCTCGGTGGCCTCGTGCCACTTCTGATGATCGAACTAGGCGAGGTTGTCTTCGGCGGTGTTGGCGTGGGGCTAGGCGGCATGCTGTTCTTCGTGGCACTCGCGGTCTTCCTCGCCGGGCTCATGATCGGTCGCACGCCGACGTATCTCGGCAAGCGCATTGGACAGCGCGAGATCCAGGTCGTCATGCTCGGCGTCCTGATCTTCCCGGCACTCGTGCTCGGCGGCAGTGCGCTCGCGATTTCGGTCCCCGTCGGCCTCGCCGGCCTCGGCAACGATGGTGCACATGGCCTTTCCGAAGTGCTGTACGCGTTCTCATCCACCGCTGGCAACAACGGCAGTGCGTTCGCCGGACTCAGCGGCGGCTCGGCGTTCTACAACGTCGCGTTCGGACTCGCCACGCTGGTCGGCCGTTTCGTGCCGATGCTGTCGATGGTCGCACTCGGTGGCTTCCTCGCCGAGCAGGCCGGTGGCTCCGGCGGCGAGGCCGCGTTCCCGGTGACCGGTCCGCTGTTCGGTCTGCTGCTCGCCGGCACCATTCTCCTGCTGGGTGCACTGACGTTCTACCCGGTGCTCGCACTCGGCCCGATCGCCGAGCATCTGTCGATGCTCGCAGCCATGAGGAACTGAGCCGTGATGACTCCTTCGGGGGTGCGGGCCGCGTCGTCCGCACTCGATCGTCGTCAACTGCAACGCGCCGTGCTCGAGGCCTTCGTCAAGCTCGACCCGCGTGTGCTGCGTCGCAATCCCGTGATGTTCACCGTCTTCGTCGGTGCGATACTCTCGTCGGTGGGGCTGGTGCAGGCGTTCGTCAGCGGCGTCGCGATCGCCTTCACGTTACAGATCACGCTCTGGCTCTGGTTCACCCTGCTGTTCGCCAACTTCGCCGAGGCGCTCGCGGAGGGGCGCGGCAAGGCACAGGCGGAGGCGTTGCGTTCCACGCGCAGCATGACGGAGGCCAAGCGGCTCGAAACGACAGATGGTGCCTGGTCCCTCCGCGACTTCGCCATGGTGCCGGCGACCACACTGCACCGGGGTGACATCATCTTGTGCGTCGCGGGCGACGTGATCGCCGCCGACGGCGAGGTCATCGAGGGCGCGGCAACGGTGGACGAGTCAGCCGTTACCGGCGAGTCTGCCCCCGTGGTGCGGGAATCGGGCGGAGACCGCTCGGCTGTGACCGCCGGAACCCGCGTGTTGTCGGACCACATTGTCGTCCGCGTCACCGCCGGTGCGGGCGAAACGTTCATTGACCGCATGATCGGTCTCGTGGAGAACGCCACGCGCCGCAAGACACCCAACGAGATCGCGCTGGGCGCGCTCCTCGCGGGGCTGTCGTTGGTATTCCTCATGGTGTGCGCGACGCTGCCGATGTTCGCCGCCTACTTCGACGTCACGCTGTCGGTACCGGTGCTCGTCGCTCTCCTCGTCTGTCTGATCCCGACGACGATCGGCGGGCTGCTGCCGGCGATCGGCATTGCCGGCATGGATCGATTGATCCGGCGCAACGTCATCGCCATGAGCGGCCGTGCGGTGGAGGCGGCGGGTGACGTGGACACGCTGCTGCTCGACAAGACGGGCACGATCACAATGGGCGCTCGCGCGGCCACCGCCTTCCTGCCCGCCCTGGGTGTCGACGAGTACCAACTGGCGCACCGCGCCGCCTTGGCGTCGGCGGCGGACGAGACGCCAGAGGGCCGCAGCATCGTCACGCTCGCTGCGACGCGACATGGCGTCCCCGCAACGCGGACCGGCACGGACGACCCGTTGGAGGTCGTCCCCTTCACGGCACAGACGCGCATGAGCGGAGTTGATGGGCCTGGATTCTCGATCCGCAAGGGAGCCGTTGATGCCATTCGGCGCTGGGTAGAGGCGGACGGTGGCGTGGTGGATGGGCGCACGGAAGATGCCGTCATGCGAATCGCTCGCGATGGCGGAACGCCGCTGCTCGTCGCCGAGCGCGCTGCGGGCGTGGGACGCGTGCTGGGGGTGGTGCAGCTGCGTGACATCGTGAAAGCCGGACTCACGGAGCGGTTCACGCGACTGCGCGCCATGGGCATCCGCACGATCATGATCACTGGCGATAACCCACTCACGGCCGCCGCAATCGCGCGGGAGGCGGGCGTCGACGATTTTCTTGCCGAAGCCACCCCCGAGGACAAGCTCGCGCTCATTCGGAGAGAGCAGTCAGGTGGTCGGTTGGTGGCGATGACCGGCGACGGCACGAATGATGCGCCCGCGCTCGCACAAGCCGATGTCGGGGTGGCGATGAACACCGGAACGCAGGCCGCGCGCGAAGCAGCCAACATGGTGGATCTGGACTCCGATCCGACGAAGCTCATCGAGATCGTGGAGACGGGCAAGCAGTTGCTCATGACGCGCGGCTCACTCACGACCTTCTCGATCGCGAACGATGTCGCCAAGTACTTCGCGATCGTACCGGCGCTCTTCGTGGCGGCCGATCCGAACATGGCCGCCCTCAACATCATGGGGCTCGCTTCCCCGCAATCGGCGATCCTGTCGAGCGTGATCTTCAACGCCATCATCATCATCGCACTCGTGCCACTCGCCCTGCGCGGCGTGGCGTATCGCCCGGCGCCGGTGCCATCCATCCTGCGCCGTAATCTGCTCGTGTACGGTCTTGGCGGCCTGATCGTCCCGTTCATCGGCATCAAGCTCATCGATCTGGCACTCGTGAGCCTCCACTTCATCTGAGGCATCCCGTCATGTTCGCTTCGTTGCTTGGCACGGCGTTTCGACTCGCCATCGTGCTGACCGTGTGTACCGGCCTTCTCTACCCCGGCGTGGTGACCGGTGTGGCGCAGCTGCTCTTTCCCTTCCAGGCCAATGGCTCACTGGTGGAGCACAACGGTCGCGTCGTGGGCAGCGAGCTGCTCGCGCAGCCGTTCTCCGAGGCGGCATATCTGCACGCGCGTGCTTCCGCGGCTGGCGGCGGATACGACGCGACGGCGTCCTCGGGCACCAACGCCGGCCCAACGTCGAGCCGACTGCGCGATGCGCTGACGGCGCGTGCGCTGGTTGCCGAGTCGTTGGGCGTCGCGCGCGGCGAGATTCCTGCCGACATGATCACGGCGTCTGCGTCGGGGCTTGATCCGCATGTTTCGCCGGCGAACGCAAGACGCCAGCTGGTGCGCGTGGCGCGTGCGCGGGGCGTTCCGGTGGCGTCGCTCGACACGCTGCTCGGCCGCTACGTGGAGCCGCGGACACTGGGCGTGCTCGGCGAGCCACGGGTGAACGTGCTGCGTTTCAACCTCATGCTTGACTCTCTCCTTTCGATCCGATGATGAACAGGTTCTTGACGCTTCGACCCGCGGTTCGCACCGCAGCAGCCAGTCGGTGCTCCCATGCCGCATCGATCGTTACGGCCTCCGTGCTGGCCGTCCTGGTCGCCGGCAACTCGGCGAGCGCCCAGTTGCCGACGGATTCGGCGGTGCGCGTCCGATGGGGCGGCTTCGTGGATACCTATGTGGCGTACGACGCCAACCGACCGCCGGAACGCGACCGACAGTTCACCACGCAGCCTGCACGCCACGCCGAGTTCAACGTCAATCTGGCCCAGGTGCATGCGACGATCAGCGGTGGGCGATTGCGTGGGCGCCTTGCCTTGCAGGCCGGCACGTCCGTGCAGAGCAACTACGCCGGCGAGCCTACAGAGGGTGTCGTGAGCGGGCCGGCGGTCAGCCGCGCGCTGCAGGAGGCGTGGGTGGGGATCGAGCTCACGCCTGCTGTCACGCTCGATGCAGGCATCTTCTTCAGCAACGTGGGGCTGGAGGGCTGGGAATCGGACGCGAATCCGACGTACACACGATCCCTCGTGGCCGATTTTTCCCCGTATTACTCGAGCGGCGTACGACTGCAGTGGAAGGCCAGCGACCGGTTGACGGCGCGCGTGGACGTCATCAACGGCTGGCAGAACATCAGCGAGACGAACAGCGACAAGGCGGTCGGCACACGACTGGACATGTCCACGACGCGCCTGCATGCGAGTTGGTACACGTTTGCGGGCACGGAGCGAGACGCCGGCTCGCGGCTCTTCACCGGGGTGAGTGGCTCAACGACGCTTGGTGAGCGCGTGCGCCTGTTCGGACAGGTTGATGTTGGCAGCGAACCGCGCGGCGATGGAGAAGGACGCGCGCAGTGGCACGGCGGCATGGCCGTTGCGCAGTTCCTGCTCAGCCGCGCCACGACGCTCGTGGGTCGAGTGGAGCGGTACAGCGATCCCGAGCAGATCATCCTCGTCACCGGCCTGGCCGATGGATTCCGAGGCAACGGCGCGTCGCTGGGCCTCGATCGGCGGTTGGCGAGCGGCGTGCTCTGGCGCAGCGAAGTTCGCTCCCTGCGGACGGACGCCGCCGTATTCAACGCCGCCGACGGCCAGCGGCGTCATAACGTCGTTGCCGTCACATCGCTCGCCGTGCGCTTCTGACCGCCGCGGGCATCATGGGCACGCCTATCAATCCCGAACCCGAGCCGACATCCGACGCGACGCTGCCGAGATCGACGACGCCGTCATCGCGCCCGCAGCCACTGACACGTGGGCGACTGCGGGTCTTCGTCGGCTTCGCGGCCGGCGTCGGCAAGACGGTCCGCATGCTCGAAGACGCCCACGCGCTGCGGGCTCGTGGTGTGGACGTCGTGATCGGGCTCGTGGAGACGCACGGACGGTCCGTGACGGAGGCGCGGATCGGCGACCTCGAAGTGATTCCGCGTGTGGTCATTACCCATCGTGGCTTGCGACTCGACGAGCTCGATCTCGACGCCATCGTGACGCGCGCACCACAGCTGGTGATCGTGGATGAACTGCCGCACAGCAATCCTCCGGGCATGCGACACGCGAAGCGCTACGAGGATGTGCTCTGGCTGCTCGATCAGGGCATCGACGTCGTCACGGCCATGAACGTGCAGCATCTCGAATCCGTCGGCGAGATCCTGACGCGTGAACTCGGGGTGACCGTGCGCGAGACCGTGCCGGACTGGTTCCTCACGCACGCCGACGACGTCGTCAACATCGATCTCTCGACAGACGACCTGCTCGAGCGGTTGCGCGAGGGGCGGATCTACCCACCCGAGCGTGCGCGGGCGGCGCTCCAGCAGTTCTTCACGAGTGAGCGGCTCGACACGCTGCGCGAGCTCGCGCTGCGCGAAGTGGCCACCAGTGTGGAACGCCAGCGAGCAGAGGAGTCGACGCCGCGTCGCGATGAGCAGCCGCCGGCGCGTCGTGCCGACCGGATCGTCGTCGCGATGTCGAGCAATCCGCCGTTCACACGGCGCCTGCTGCTGCGTGCCAGCCGGATCGCCGGCCGACTCAACTCCGACTGGTACTGCGTGTACGTGCGCACACCAGCGGAGCAGCAGCATCGCATGGACTCGGCCACCGAGCGTGGACTCGTCGACAATGTGCAGATGGCGCAGCGCATGGGAGCCGAGATCGTGCAACTGCAGGCCACCGACGTTGCGGGTGCACTGCTCGAGTTTGCGCGAACACGCGGTGTCCGGCTGCTCGTCGTTGGCCAGTCACGTCGAAGCTGGTGGCATCGGCTTCGCTTCGGGTCGGTCATTGACCGCCTGATCGCCGAACGCTCCGGCCTCGACGTGCTGGTGGTGTCACTCGATGACGAGGCGCCCTGAGGGATCGGTGGGCGTTTGTCCCGCATCGATCTCCCGCACCCGCCGCAGCGTTTCTTCGCCGTAGAACACCTTGATGTACTGCGCCTGCGTTGGTGTGAGACGACGCACGGCCCAGCTCAGGTGCACGAAGTGCGGCTCCGCCGGTGTCACGAGCGGATGCATGCCGATCTCGTGCGGCAGACGACTCGCCTTGCGCGTGTTGCACGGACTGCACGCGGTGACGACGTTCGTCCATTCGTTCAGCCCGCCGCGCGACATCGGAATCACGTGATCACGCGTGAGCGATTCACGCGGCTTGAGTTCGGCCGCCGTGCGTCCGCAGTACTGACACTGGTAGTGATCGCGTGCGAACAGGAACGTGTTCGTCACCTGCCGACGAAAGCGCCGCGGCACGTGAATGAACTTCGTGAGGCGAATGACGGCAGGCCGCGGCATCGCGAGGCGCTCGGAACGCACAGGACGTCCCTGCTCCGCTTCGACGATCTCGGCCTTGCCATCGATCACGAGTCGCAGTGCACGCCGCAGCGGCACCATCGTGAGCGGCTCGTACGACGCATTCAGCGCCAGGCACCCGGCTATCACTCCCTGCCCTCCCTCGACGTGGTCAGCAGTGGAACTTCGCTCAGTGGAAAGCTATGTCGTGGGAGCAGGCAAGCGCCACTCGGCCCGGTCTCGTTGCCGAGGCGTGACGGCCACCCATTGGGTCCGGACCGCTGTTCGGAATCGCTCCGTGCTCAGGAGCGTCCGGCGGCTGCCCACCATGCGACAATGCGGTCCGCGGCGGCGGCGACGCGCGTCGGCACATCGGGATCGCCCGCCAGCAGCGCACCATCACGCACCAGGACCCGACCCTGCACCATGGTGAGTGCGGCCCGGCGACCCGCGCCGAGCACGTGCACCAGCGCCACGGCCGGATCGAAGAGCGGAACCGCCTCTGGCGCATCGAGCCGGAACGCCGCCAGATCAGCCGGTGCCCCGACCGCCAGGGTGCCAAGGCCCGGCTCGAGCCCGAGCGCGACGGCCCCGCCCGAGGTGGCCATCGCGAGCGCATCATGCGCAGAGAGCGCATCGGGCGTGGCCGCAGCGATCGATTGCAGCAGCACCGCTTGCCGCGCCTCCTGCACGAGGTCCATCGCGTCGTTGCTCACCACCGAGTCACTGCCCAGCCCCACCGCCACGCCGGCGCGGCGCAGCGCGAGTACGGGAGCGATCCCTTGCCCGAGCTTGGCGTTGGAGATGGGGCAGTGCACCACCCGTGCGTCACTCGCGGCGAGGCGCGCAATGTCAGCGGCGTCGAGCTGAATCGCGTGGATGCACAACGTGGTTGGCCCGAGCAGCCCGGTGCGTTCGAGCAGCGCAAGTGGTGACTGCTGCGTGGCGTGCACCGCGATGCCTCGCGCGCGCAGCCCGTCGGCGAAGGGGCCGGTGCCATCGCGTACGAACGCCGTTTCGGCCGCGCTCTCCGCGATGTGCGTCGCCACGAACAGCTGCTCGGTGCGTGCATACGTCGCCACGGCCGCGTAGAGCGCCTCCGAGACGGTGTACGGCGCGTGCGGTGACACGCCCACGTCCACAAGTGTCGACGCTTCACCGCGCCACCGCTGCACGGCGACACGCAGTTGCGCCATCGACGCATCCACCTGCTGGATGTCGGGGCCGAACGTCTCGAGATACACACGGCCGCGCGCCCCCGATTCGACAAGCGCACGCACCGGCACGCCGGACGCGCTGCAGTCGGCGAAGGTGGTGATCCCAGCCCGCAGCCCCTCGGCCACGCCAAGCCGCGCCGCATCGAGCAGATCATCGGCCGAGAGTACGTCGCGTCGCACCAGCGTGAGGGCGCGCAGCCAATCGCGAAAGGGGAGCCCCTCGAGAAACCCGCGCAAGCCCGTGAGTTCGAGGTGCGTGTGGGCGTTCACGAGCCCCGGCAACAGCACCACGTTGCCGAGCCGCTCGTGCACCGGCGCTTGAGCG
>JALOPN010000060.1 GCA_025453875.1 Gemmatimonadaceae bacterium
GACACCCTTGTGCCTCGACGAATCGATCACGTCGGTGGACCGGGCCCGCGACATGGTCACGCTCGACGCCGGCCGCATCATCAACATCAAGCCGGGGCGGGTGGGCGGCTTTGCCAGTTCGCTGGCCATCCACGACTACTGCGTGGGTGCGGGGATCCCGGTGTGGTGCGGCGGGATGCTCGAGAGCGGCATTGGGCGCGCGTGCAACGTGGCCTTGGCGTCGCTGCCGGGGTTCACCAAGCCCGGCGACCTGTCGCCGAGTGCGCGCTACTGGGCGCGCGACATCGTGACGCCGGAGTGGACCATGTCGGGTGACGGGATGGTGCGGGTGCCGCTCGACCAGCCCGGACTCGGCGCCGGAGTGGACCATGTCGGGTGACGGGATGGTGCGGGTGCCGCTCGACCAGCCCGGGCTCGGGGTCACGGTCGACGTGGACCGCATCGATGACCTGACGGTGCGGCAGGTGGTGGTGCGGTAGGCGGCGGTGGTGGCCGGCCGCTCCGCGCGGGCCCGGAAAAAACGACGCGCCGCGATCCGGGGGATCGCGGCGCGTTGTGTTCGTACCGCAAAGTGGAGCGTATCGGGTTCGAACCGATGACCCCCTGCTTGCAAAGCAGGTGCTCTCCCAGCTGAGCTAACGCCCCGACGCGGGAAATGTAGTGGGGCCACGCGATTTGCGTGAAGGGGGCCTCGCGAAAATCGCGACGAGGCCGAGCAAGATCGCGAGGAAGTGTACCACAAGTGTACCACGTCCAAAGTCTTGCACTGGCCCCGGCTTTGGCGACCTGATCGTGAAGTCGGCTGAGGCGGTGTGGGCGAAATGATCAGAGATCCGCGGCGCAAAGGAACTTCAAGTTCACAGCAACATCCAACGCGCCGACTACGAGCGCATCCACGCGGCTTTTCGCGCTTTAGTTGAGACCGGTGCCTCCAGTCGGGTTCTCGCCGCTGCCGAGGCCCTGGATGCGCGCGCCGCATACGCGGTGGGTCGGCCTCCTGCAGTCCGTGGTGCGTGGGAGCCGAACCTCACAGGATACATGCTGTGACTGCGGAAGATTGCGTGGGGGACGCTCGGTCATCGTACAGTCGCGATGACGCCCGCTGCGCAGCCGGTGCCATCACCAGTGAACCCCACGAGACCACGCGCATCGCACCCTCTCCGTCTGGACGCCGCGGCCGATGTGGCCGCGCTGGCTCATGATGGCGGGACGGTCTTTCCGGACGCTGACCGCATGCTGACCTGGTGACCGGAAGGGCTGGTCGACGGGCGCCGAATGCCCGGATCGCCCTGCGGCGCCGGCGGTCAATGCCAGGGTCGGGGCCGATCGGCCCCGCCCCTTCGCGGCGCTGGCGGCGCGATCCGCCGGCTACGGCGGCGTCGTGGTGATCCGGAGCGTGCGTTCAGCGGACGCAGAGCCCGCCGTGTTGACTTTGGCCACATAGGTCTGCGCACCGACGGTCGTGATGGTGATGGTACACGAGATCTTGGCGAACGTGTCGCCGATGCCGGTGACCGCGCAGGTGCCGGGAGGCAGATTCTCATCGCCGAAGATGGAATCGCGGCGCTGGATCGTCAGGCTTGTCACATTGGCCTGCGCGTTGACTTGCGCCTCGAACCTCACGGACGTCGAGGTGTTGGACGGCACGGACATCCTGCTGGCGCTGAATTGGAGGTCGATGCTCGGCGCCGTGACGGTAATGCTCACGTCTTCGGTCCGCGTCTGGTCGCCCGCCGCGCGCACCGTCGCCCGGAATGTCAGCGGGCGCAGACTCGGCGCCGTCAGCCCGGGCACCGTGCAAGTGCGCGCGGCGGTGCCGGTCCCGATGCCCGTAGCCGCGGCGCAGGCGCCGGCAGGCAGCTCCTCCTCGCCCATTCCCGGCAGCAGCCCCGCCCGCTCCACCTGCTGAATCACGAGCGAGCTGATCGGCGACTCGCTCGTGGCAGTGGCATTGAACGTCACGTTGAACGGCACCCCCGCCACGACCGAGTTGCGCGAGGAGGAGAGGTCGAGGGTGATCTCCGGTGCCGTTACGTCAATTACCACGTCGACCTCCCGGACCTGCGCCCCGGGGCTACTCACGCGGGCGCGGAAGCGGAGCTCCTCCATGCTGGGCGCGGTCAGGGTGGCCGCGGTGCAGGTGCGTGACGCCGCGCCCGTGCCGATGCCGATCGCCGCGGCGCAGCTCCCCGACGGAAGATCCCGGGTGAACGGCCCAAAGATCCCCTGGAGCACCTGCTGGATGACGAGCGACTGGATCGGCGCTTGGCTGGTCGCACTGGCGTTAAAGGTCACGCTCACCGGCACGCCGGCCACCACGGCGCTGCGGTTCGCCGTGAAGGTCAGCGTCATTTCCGGCGCCACCGCATCGATCTCGAGCTGCGTGTTCGCCGAGCCGCTGGATTCGGTCGTCACGTCGGCGAGGAAGCGCTCGCCGGTCGAGCCTGTGAAGTTCGGGATGCTGCAGGTACGCGAGGCCGACGCCGAGTTGAGGCCGGTCACGGTGCACGTGGCGCTTGGGAGCAGGTCGCCCGGACCGAAGGGCCCGTCGCGGCGGATGCGGAGCGTCAGGATCGGCGACGGACTCGTTGCGGTGGCGATGAGCGTCAGCGTCGTCGGGACACCGATGATGATCGTACCCGGCGCGCGCGTGAGGGTGATGGTCACCGGCGGCGGGGGCGCCTGTGGCGTGATGGTAAACCGGATCGGCAGCGTGCTCGCGCTCGCGAGCGGGGCGAGCGTGCCATCGGTGCGCGTGAGCGCCCAGCGGCCACGGACCACGTCGACCGAGACGGCGCCGAGCTCCGCGCCGGCCTGCAGGGCGCGGATACGGTAGGTGCGACGCGTGGTGAACGCGGTACTGAGAAGACTCCAGCTCGCCTCGTAGCGGCCCGCACCGGCGTTGATCGTGATCGATCCCTCTCCCGGCTGCGGCGTGGTGCTGAAGCGGGCGACGGGCGCCCCCGAGCAGGCGCCATTCACCCAGAGGCAGATCTCCACGACGGGTGCGGCGGCCGCGTCGAAGGCGTTCGGGTCGGCGGTGCCGGCGCCGAGCGGTGCGAGCCAGCGAAAGTTGGCGGAGGTCGTGCCGGAGGTCGCAGTGGACCTGAGCGACGCCTCGGGGCCGGTGGGCGTCTTCTCCGCGGAGCGGGCGCGGTCGCCACCGCAGGCGGTGAGCGCGAGCAGGGCGGCGCCGGTGAGCGCGCGGGTCAGCAGGTGGCGCATCGGTCAGCTTTCCATCGGCGAGCGGGTGGTACGGCGGCGCCGCCGGGCGGCTGCGCCGGCCATTGCCAGGGCAAAGGCTACGAGCGACACGGAGGCGGGCTCGGGGACGTCTACAGCGCCGAGCGGGGTGATGGTGCAGGGGCGATCTTCGCTGCACGTGTCGGCCGGGAGGCCGCTCTCCAGCCCCACGACCTCGAGGTTCGTGAGCGTGAAGAGCGCCGGATCGAAGGAGCGCGGCGTAAAGAAGCGGAAGGCGAGAAACTCCCCTGCCGCGCAGGTGGTGCCCGCCTGCCCGAAGCCGCCGACGGGTCCTGAGGCGACGCAGCCCCCGACGCCGTTGTTGCCGAGGGCGTTGAGGAAGAGGAAGTCACCGGTTTCCAGGAGATCCCACGGCGTGGCGTCGGTGACCGTAGCGCCGCCCTCGGCGATCGGCGCTACCGACTCGGCGATCGTGTTGGCCGGATCGACCGGCGGAGCGCCGGTCGTGAACACCAGATTGTAGATGCTCGTGGCGAGTGACGGTGTGGTCGACGAGCCCAGATTGCGGACGAGCACCTCGAAAAAGTCGGCGCCGCCGCCGCTCGAGACACGGAACTCGAGATCGGCGCAATTCCGGAGGACGCCCTGCGTGCAGGCGCGGAAGCTGTTGGTCTGCGCTGCGGCGCCGACTGGCGCGAACAGGACGAGCGCACCCGCCACAGCGGCGAGCAGAGGAGACAGTCGAACGTGCATCGGAGACCTTGTCGGTGACGATGAGGAGAAAAGGCGCGAGGATCACCTCAGAAACGCACCGCACCTGTGACCCTTCTCACCGGCTGCCCCTGCCGCTCGTGCGCGAGAACGGCCACGCGACCATCCGCATCGTCACCGACTCGCCGTTGAAGGGAACGCCACGGCGCGCACACGGCACCGGCCCTCACCGCCCTTCACATCGCCAATCCGTCGCCGCGTCGAGTGCGAGCGATACCTGGTTGTCTTCGAGATGGGTTTCCGGCACCGTACGATCGGCGTTCACCGACGCGACCAGGCGCGCGCCACGCCCTCGGCTTCGTGCCGGAATCTCGACATTCAGGAATGTGAAATGGGTCTCGCGCGCACCAGCCGCGAACAGGACGCTGCCCTCGGCGATCACCGTCCCCTCCCTCGCCGTGCCCGGCAGAACGAGGCGCAGTCGAACCGGTACGGCTCGGGACGGCACTCTGCCGTCCACGGCGACAGTGATTCGGACCGCGTTCCGCGCATCGGCGCAGGGCCGCGCCGGCACCCCGTTGCGGAGCACGGCAAGGTCTGTGGCCCGCAGCGCCGGGGCGGGGTTTGCCTGTACCGCGGGTGCGGGGGCGCCGCCTCCGGCGGGCAGGAGTGTGAGCAGGGACGCCCCGGTGAGCAGAACAGCGTCCCGCATGCGTTTCATGGGTACTCCTCTGGTCAGGACAGCATACCGGCCTTTCACTCAGGAACGCCCATGCCGTCACATCCTTCTCAACCTCACGCATCTGCATGTCTTTGAGTTCCGAGGCCGCTGATCCGGCACACGTCGGGCCCACAATCGAGCGCCTGCTGATCCGCTTCGGTGACGTGGTGCGTCGTGCGGGGGCGAAGTACGGGTTGGATCGTGACGATCTGGACGAGGTGTTGCAGGAGGTGCGCATTCGGCTCTGGCGCCAGGGCGGGGCGACCGACGGCGATGGTGAGGCAAAGCTGACGACGCTTACGCCGGCCTACATTTACCGCGCAGCATCGTCTGCCGCGCTCGATCTGTTGCGACGGCGTCGTTCCGAGAAGCAACGCAGCACCGGCGGCCTCGAAGCCCCGCCGCACCTTCCCGCCGGCGCCGGCGCCGATGATCGACTGTACACCCGGGAGTCGCTCGCGGCCATCGAGGCGGCGATCGACGCCCTCGCGCCGGCGCGGCGTCCGGTCGTTCGGATGTACCTCACCGGATACCCCCGGGAGGAGATCGCCTCACTGCTCGGATGGAGTGACGACAAAGTGCGGAACCTTCTCTATCGTGGTCTCGAGGACCTGCGTCAGCGCCTCGCGGCCGGAGGTATGCGGCCATGACGCGAACGTGGACCGACGAACAGTTGAAAACGGCCGTGGCGGCCATGCAGGCGAAACGCGCCGCCACCGCCGATCCCGCGACGGTTTCGCTCGACGACCTGCTCGCTCTCGTCGAGCGCCGCGGCAGCGAAGCGGTACGACTCGCGACGCTCGATGCGGTGATGCGCGATCCCCGCGCGCGGGCGGAGTTCGACCTGCTGCGTGCCCTGACGGCGGGCATGCCACGAGACGACGAGCGGCCCGCCTCGGTCAGCTCGGAGGCGTCGTCGTCGCGCGGGGGGGCCTGGTGGTCGCACCGCGTCACCCTGCTCGCGGCGGCGGCGGTCCTCGCCGTCGTCATCGTCCCGGCTGGGTGGCGCATGCGCACGAGTGCGTCGCGCCAGGAACCACTGCGCAACGTGGGGGCTGCGACGCAGCTGCTCGCCCCGGCGACCAGCGTCTCCCTCGGTGAGGCACGGCGATTCACGTGGTACGCCATGTCGGGCGTCCACCGCTATCGCTTTGAGCTGCTGTCTGTAGAGGGGCTGCCGGTGTTCACGGCCCGAACCACCGATACCGTGCTGGTGCTACCGACCGATGTGCCGCTCACGGCCAACACCGAGTATCGCTGGTGGGTGGTCACCGAGCGCACCGACGGCACTCAACGGCCCTCACCGTTTCGTCGTCTCTTCGTGCGCAGCACACCGTAGCTGCCAAGCGCGACCATCAGGATCAGCGGCAGCACCAGTGCGCCCGCGTCGGCACTCCCCCCCAGCAGGTCTGACAGCCGGGGAGCGGGTGGCCGCAGCGCCGGACGCACCCGCGCGTCACCCGTGACAGTGAACGCCGCCCACACGGCTGGCGACACGCCAGCGGTCATTGCCGCACGTTTGGCCTGCCAGAGCGCATCGCCCACAGACTGTCCGGACGCCAGTGCCGCATACATGCGCTCGATCATGTCCGCCGCCGCGACGTCCTCAATCGACCAGAGCGACGCGACGACTGACGAGGCACCGGCCTCGAGAAAGGGCGCCACCAACCCCTGCAGCCCTTCGCCACTCAGCACCGCACCGGCACCGCTGTTGCACGCCGACAGCACCACCAGCGGTACGGGCAGGTGCATCATCGAGAGCTCGTCGCCGCGCAGCGCGCCGTCCTCGCCGTCCCCCGGCGCCAGCAGCAGCGCGCTTTGCAGGAAGGAGGCGTTGTCCACATCGGCGTGCGTCGCGAAGTGCAGCACGCTGACGGTATCGAACCGCAGGCGCCGCAGGGTCGACTCCCGTGCCTGCAGGCCGGTGAACGCCATCGAGGCCGGGGCATAGCGGGCCACCCGCTCGGCTTCGCGTGCGGCAGCCGGCAGCGCCGGGGGGATCGAGTCACCCACGGCCCCTCGGAGTCGCACGCCGGTCGGATCACCGAACGCGATGACGTGGCCGCGCGCGGGTCGGGGCACGGTGCGCCACCTGGTGCCCACCACTCTGGCCGAGGGCACCCGCGAAATCGCGAACCGCTCGACCAGCAGGCGGCCTTCGGCATCGGAGAGGACGTCGAACGGCAGGTGGTGCAACTGGCCGTCGGGAACGATCACCAGCTGCTCTACACCGGGTGGCAGCTCACGCAATGCCGCATGCAGGAACGCCGCGCCAAGCCGCCGGGAGAGCTCTCGCGGCACGTCACCCGCAGCGACCAGACCGCGGAAGCGCTCGAGCTCCGGCGAGTGCGCATCGATCGACGCCGCGCGCACGGCACGTAGGCTGTCGCCCGTCAGCACGAACACCGTCGTCGGCTCCGCTCCCGATCCCACGACGAACGAGAGGAGCGCGGTGCCGGCCGGCACCCGCGTACGCGCGATCGAGTCGACGGTCACGAGCGGATACGGAACCGACTGGGGGGCGTCGGTCGTCGCGCGCCGCCGCAGCAGTTGCTCAAGCAGCACCCGCGCTCGCCGTTGTTCGGCAAAGGTGAAGGCCGAGGCGATGCGCCCAGCCTCCACCAGTCCCGCGACCACCGTCGCGAAACCGAGGTCGCGATCCCAGTCGAGATGCCGCGCGTTGAGCACGGCGCGGCGGAACGCACTGCGGGAGGGGTCCGCGCGCAGACTGTCCACCACCGACGCTGCGGCGCGCAACTCCCGCTCGGCCGCGGGCACATCGCCCTTCCCGACTGCGGCCTCGGCAAGGCGCGCATAGACGTCGGCGCGCGCGCCTCGCTGGTCGGCGGGCAGGGTCTGCAGCAGCCGGCGCAGTAGGGCGATGGCCGTATCGAAATCCCGCTGCTGCAGGGCCACCCGGGCACGGCCATACACATCCTCTTCAAGCAGCCACGCAGGCATGTCCAGACGACGCGCGAGCCTGGCGGCCGAATCGAGTTCGCTCAGGGCCCCGACCGCATCGCCATCCAGCAGGGACGCGAAGGCGAGGCGACCCAGCGCATGTACACTCATGCTGGGCTGGACATCCGGCGCCAGCCGCGCCACCTCCTCGAACGACGCGCGCGCAGCGGCGGCGTCCCCCGTGAGGAGCGCGACCTCGCCCTCGTACGCGCGCGCGCTCATCTGCCCCCACCGATCTCCCAGCTCCGCGAAGCGCGTGCGTGCCGTGCGCGCATAGCGACCCGCGGTCGTCATGTCACCAAGGGTGAGCGCGATCTGCGCGAAATTCAGCGCGGCCCAGGCCGTGGCGGCATGCGCCCGCGTTCGCTCGCCCAGCGCGACCGCCTCTTCGAGGGCCGCGCGGGCCTCGCCATAACGGCCACGGCTCTGGAAGACGTATCCCTGCCATTGCCGCGTCACGGCGAGTCCCGCCAGATTGCCTGTGCGTCGTTGGATGTCGGCCACCTCGGCGAACACCGCCAGCGCGCTGTCGGGAAGGGTTCGCCGCTCGAAATCCTGTCCCACCGCGCTGAGGCACGCCGTCGCGGCGCGCGGATTGCCAGCGGCTAGCGCCTTCGCGACGAGCGTCCGGGCTTCCTCCGCCGCACGCGGGCGAGTGCGACGCACCTCGACGGTCAGTGCCTGACAGCGCAGCAGCAGCCGCAGCCACTGGTCCTCGGGCGCGAGACGTTGCGCGGTCGCGTACACCGCCGCTGCGGAGTCCAGCGATACGAGCCGGCCGACGGTCATCCCAAGGTGGCCGAGGGCCTGCGCCTGACCGTGTGCATCGCGCAGGCGCGCGAACTCCGCCGCCGCCAGCCGAAGCAGGCGGTCGGCCTCCGGCAGTCGGAACTCCTGCAGCGCGAGCAGCGCCGCCCCGAGGCGCGCGTGTGCCGCCACCTCGTCGCTTCCATCGGCCAGTGCCTGGTACGTGCGGGCAGACACGTCGACGCGATAGGTCAGGCGATCGAGCGTCGCGCGACGCAAGAGCGCCCGCCGATCCTCGGGAGCAGCACGTACACGCGCGTCCACGGCGAAACGCAGCGCCGAGACCTGCCCTGCTTCCACGTGACGCTGCACGTCGCGCACATCGCGCTCCGCATCGGTCGGGGCGGAGGTCTGCAGGGTGGCGACCACCTGCATCACGAGGAGCAGCATGAACGAGCTATCCTCTCGGCACCCGTGGCTGCCGCTCGCCTGCATAGCCAGACATGCCGAATCGCAGCGGCAGCTGCGCGCGTGCGGGGGCGCCGAGCAGCCCAACGTTTGCGGTACGGGCTACCATGGTCGGCCGCCCGTCCATGTGGGCGCTCGGCGACCGGTCAGTGTTCGGATGACGGGCGTAAATCGCCATGGGAAAGCGAGAATCGTCTGGGCAGCCGCGAAGGACGCCCTCTACGAAATCTTCTCGACCAGCGTCCGGCAATCCCATGATGGCAGGAATGCCGGTAGGCCGTTCCACTCTCCGGGAGTACTGATGCTTGACCGCTCAGCCAGACCGCGCCACGGCTGGAAGGGAATCCGGGCGTGGGGCAGCAATTCGATCCGGGCGGTGGGACTGTCTCGGAAGACGTCATCCGGAACGCACAGGGCTAGGCGCGGGACTCTCGCACAGTGGATGGCCAACAAGCGAGTGGGTGACGGCGACCGAATTTTCGCAGAGCCCAGCAACGGGAAAGGCCGCCAGTGCTTGATCGGCAACACCTGTGTCGCGGCGGCGCTGCTGCTTGCAAAGCAGGTGCTTTCCCAGGTGAGCTAAAGCCCCGAGAGGCGCAATCCAGCAGCGCTCTGCCCGCCCTCCAAGTCGCTGTGCGCACCGACGCGCAACGAAAGAGGGCGGCCCCGAACGGGACCGCCCTCTCTACCCCAAGCTGCACCGCCGCGCTTACTCGTGCGCCGGCAGCGGCTCCATGGTCTTGGCGTCGACCGGAACCTGCACCTCGTCCTTGAACGGCGTGGTCATCATGAACA
>JALOPN010000355.1 GCA_025453875.1 Gemmatimonadaceae bacterium
CGAGGAGAGACCACGCACGTACTCCACTTGCTGCACACCGCCGAGCGGAACGGCCGAGACATCGGCGCGGGCGTCCCAGGTGAGCGAGAGCGGCACGCCGTCGAAGAGCACTGCGGCTTGCCGCGACTCCGAACCGCGCACTGAGAGCTCGGCCTCGCCACGCGAGTTCTGTCGGATGTACAGGAACGGCATACGACGGAGCACGTCGCCCATGACGGGGGCGGCGGCACCGAGCGGGAGCGAGTCGGGGGTGATCACCGTGGCCGAGGCGCTGCCGGTCACGCGGGGCAGATAGGCCGCGCGCACACGAACGGCCTCGAGGGCGGCCGAGCTGTCGCGTGCGACCGTGTCACGACGCGCCTGGGCGCCGAGCAGCGCGCTCGGGATCAGCAGCAGTCCGACAACGGCAAGTGGACGAGAATGCACCATGGGCAGGACCGGGGGAGCCATTGAGGTCAGTACGCAAAGCTACGCTCGCCTTGGGGCGCACGTTGGCGTGCGAGTCTGCTGCGGGTCAGGGGGACGGCGCGATGACCGCTGCAGGGACGCCCACCAGCGTCGACGCTCGTCGCGTCGTGTCCGCACGCAGATGGCGACGCACCAACTCGTACCCTGCGGCGTAGCCCGTCCAGCGCGGGATGCTGTCACCCGAGCCGAAGAACCAGGCACGATGATCGTAGAAGCCTCGTGACTGCGCGGCGACCACGGCGGCCCAGCGGGCGAGGGCCGTATCGGTGAGCGCTCGCGACCACGGCGGGGCCGGCGCGCCGCTCACCTCCTGCGCGAAATGATCGGCCAGCCCCTCCGAGACGGCCGCGTCGCGCAGCGTCATGCCGTAGCCCACGGCGCGCCAGCGCGCAGCGTGATGGATTTCGTGCGCGACCAGCGGCAGCAGCTCGCGCGACACGACCGCGGCGAAGTCGCTGCGTCGCGGGTCGACGAAGAGCCGCACCTGTGACGCGCTCGGCGTGTAGCCGCCGAGTCCGACCTCGGGAATCACGGCGTCGGGCTGATCCACCACCACGATCGTGAGCGCTGGGAACGCCAGGCGCTCGCGCACCCGCGCGACCGCGCACGGTGGCTGCCCGGGGAGCGCCGAGGTGATCGTGACCAGCGAGAGGACGGCCAGGAGCAGGTGAGGACGCGATGGCAACCGCGTCAGTCCGCGAGGCATGCACCAATCTACGCCGCGGTCGGTTGCCGTGCGCGTCGTTCCGCGCGAGCTTCTGATCCATCCGCCAGACCGATCCCTCCTGCTGCACTGCGCATGATCGCGATCCGTTCCTCCCACGTGCTGCTCGCCCTCGCGGGTGTCGCGCTCGCCACTCCGCTTCGTGGCCAGACAGTCGCTGCGCGTTCGTCCGGCGGCGCCGAGTCATCCGCCGTCGCCGAGCTGCCGCTCACCGAGTTCGCAGCGCGACGCGACGCGCTCGCCGCCCGCATCGACAGCGGCGTGGTCCTCGATCTCACGAATCTCAACGAGCCCGACGCCGCGCTCGTGATGGTCGTGCGCGGCGGCCGCGCACAGAGCACGCTGTATCTCACGCCGATGGATCCGCGCTCGGCCTTCTACTACGGCTCGCGCGTCACGCCCGCCTCGAGCCTCGCGTCCACCGGCATGCCCGGCAAGCCGTTCGATGCGTTGGCGGCCGATCTTGACACGCTCGTGCGCACGGGGCTGCCGTTCTATCACATCCCCGATGTCGAGACCACCGACTTTGCGCGGCTCGACACGCTCACGCGCGGCCAGGAAACGGTGAAGGCATTGGGCCGCGCTTATCCGTCGCTGCGAATTCGCAATGCGATGCCACACGTGCTCGCGGTGCGGGCGAAGAAGAGCGAGGGCGAACTCGCGCTGGTCAAGCGGGCCATCGAAGTCACGGCGGCCGGGCATCGTGCGGCGATGCTCACAGCCGATCCGCAACACGAGTACGAACTCAAGGCGGCGCTCGAGTTCGAGTTCACGCGACGCGGCGCGGAGCGGCCAGCGTATGGCTCGATTGTTGGCGCCGGTGCGAACGCGGGCACGTTGCACTACATGCGCGACAGCGATCCGGTGCGCCCCGGTGATCTGGTGCTCATGGATGCAGGTGCCGAGTTTCGCGGCTACGCGGCCGATGTGACGCGCACGATTCCTGTCACCGGCACGTACAGCGCGGCGCAACGCACCATCTATCAGCTGGTGCTCGATGCGCAGAAGGCGGCCGAACGCAACTCGCTGCCGGGGATGAACGTGCGCGCCGCGACGGACTCGTCGGAAGTCGTGCGCGTGAAGGGGCTGGCGGCGCTCGGCCTCATCGAGAGCGAAGACGCGCTGTACGATCCGCCCTGGCGCACGAACTGCGACACCAATCCGGCGGCGTGTCGGCAGTCGAACCTGTGGATGATTCACGGCATCACGCACGGCATCGGACTCGCCGTGCACGATCCGCTGCAGGGCACCTACGGTGACGGCACGTTCAAGGAAGGCGATGCCTTCACGATCGAGCCCGGGCTCTACATCAGCACCCGCTCGCTGGATGCGCTGCCCGATACGCCGCGCAATCGCCGCTTCAAGGCGTTCGTGGCGGAGAAGGTGAAGCAGTACGAGAACACCGGCGTGCGCATCGAGGATTCGTACATCATCACGAAGCAGGGGCTCGAGCGCATCAGCGCGCTCGTGCCGCGCGAGATCGCCGAAATCGAGGCGCTCATGGCGCAGCGGCGGTTCACCCCGTGATACGCCGCGCACTTGGCGCCGCGATCGCGGTTGGCGTCGTCGCGTCATCAGCGCTGCACGCACAAGCGCGGTCGGCCGCCGACATCTCCGCGATGATCGATCGGGCGCTCGCGGGTAGCGTGACCGCGAGCGGGCCGGGCTGCACGATCGGTGTGCAACTGGGCGATGTGCGCACGACACGCGCGGCGGGGATGGCCGATCTCGAGCGCGGGGTCCCGCTCACGCCGTCGTCGATCATCGAAGCGGGCTCGGTGTCCAAGCAGTTCACCGCAGCCGCCGTGGTGCTGTTGGCACGCGAAGGTCGCCTCTCGCTCGATGCGGACGTGCGCACCTGGTTCCCCGAGTTGCCCACGTACGAACGGCCGATCACGGTGCGCCATCTGCTCACGCACACCAGCGGACTGCGCGACTGGGGGAGCGTGGTGCAGCTCGAGGGGTGGCCGCGTGGCGCCCGCGCGCACACCAACGCGCATGTCGTGCAGATCGCGTCGCGTCAGCGTGCGCTCAACTACGCGCCCGGCGACGCGTACTCGTATACCAACACGGGCTACAATCTGCTGGCCGAGCTCGTGCATCGCGTGAGCGGGAAGTCGCTGGCCGAGTTCACACAAGCCGTGTTCGCGAGGGTCGGCATGTCCGCCACCTCGTGGCGCGACGATCATCGGCGCGTGGTGCCGCAGCGTGCGCTCGCCTACAGCGCCGGGCTGTCACCGCGCCTGAGCATGCCCGACGAAAGTGCCTACGGCAACGGTGGTCTGCTCACCACGGTAGGTGATCTGCTGCAGTGGACGGAGGCGCTCAACACGCGCGCGCTGGGAGCACCGTTTGCGGGCGCCCTGGAACAGCGCATGGTGATCACCCGTGGCGACACGATCGACTATGCGCTTGGCGTGAACGTGCTGTCGCATCGTGGCACGCGCGAGCTCTCGCACAGCGGCAGCACGGGTGGTTATCGCGCGCATCTGCTCGCGTTCCCCGAGCGCCG
>JALOPN010000356.1 GCA_025453875.1 Gemmatimonadaceae bacterium
CGCTCGTACGCACCGACCCGTTTACCGGCGTGCCCTCATCGGAAGGCAGCTTCCGCATGACGTGCGAACTCTCGCACATGGCGTTCGTCGATCCGATCGTGTATCCCGGGGCGAGCAATCAGTCGCACCTGCACATGTTCTTCGGCAACACCGGCATTTCCCCGAACTCCACCGCCGCATCCGCGCGCACCACCGGCAATGGCACCTGCGCCGGTGGCACGGTCAATCGCACCGGCTATTGGGTCCCCGCGCTCTTCGATGTGCGTACGAGCGAACTCATCGCGCCGGCGGCCGCCACGATCTACTACAAGACCGGCTTCAACGTGGACCCCGCCTCGGTGCGCACCATTCCCGATGGGCTGGTCATGATTGCCGGCAACGCGAACAACGTGGGACAGCAGCAGGTGGTGAACCAACTGCCGGTCGTCACGTGGGAGTGTGAACGGTCGCCGAGCACGAACACGGGCGCGATTCCGTCGTGTCCCGTCGGTGATATCGTGCGGCTCGTCATCAACTTTCCCCAGTGCTGGGACGGCGTGCGCCTTGATTCGCCCGACCACAAGCAGCACATGGCGTACCCCGAGTACCGCAGTGATGCCCGCAGCCGCTGTCCCGCGTCGCACCCGGTGATGCTGCCCATCATCACGGAGATCTTCCGCTGGCCGGTGCAGGCCGGTGCGAACCCGGCGTTCTGGCGCCTCACATCCGACATGTATCCCATCACGACGCGCGGCGGCTATTCAGCGCACGCGGATTGGATGAACGGGTGGTCAACCAGCGAACTTGAGACGATCGTGGTGCGCTGCCTGCAAGCGAGCAAGGACTGTGGCGTGAACGCACTCGGCGATGGCCGCGCGCTGTACTGAGCCGCCTGCAGCCATTACCGCATCGACATCGCCGTCCGCGGCACACCCACGCGGAAGAGATAGCTGAACTTCACGAACGCGCCGTCACCGGTACGTTCGCTTTCGAGCGGACGCATCGTGAGACTCGCGTCGAGCGCCGATCCATAGCCCACGAACAGTACGGTGCCGGGATTCGGCAGGTACGAGATGAGCCAGTCCGCACGACCCAGCAGTGAGCGTTGGGCGCCGAGCGCGGTAAGGTCACCCGACGCGGAACGCCGATACAGCGGCTGCTCCGTGCGCGGATCGCGCAGGGCATCGCGTTCACGCGACTCCACTTGCACGATGAGCCGGGCGAAGAGCGCACGCGAGAACTGGTAGTCGGCGCGGAATCGCGGCACGATCTGCGTGCTGAACACCGTGCCGTCGCGCTCGCGCAGGAACTGCTGATATCGAAACAGCGTGGACAGGCGCCACTGCGGCGTCGGGCGCATATCGGCCGAGAACTCGATGTCGCGTCGTTGCGCGGTGGCCGTCTCGAAGAACTCCGGTTCGGTGGCGTATCGCCCTTCGAGCGATGCGCCGAGCCGCCGCCACTGCGGCGTGTTCACCGAGAAGCGAACACCGCGCGTGTGCTGCCGTCCCAGCGGCGTGAACGCGGCGGTGTCGGCACCGCCGGTTGTCGTCGGCGTGACGGTGGCAACGTTCGCGTAGCGGCGCGCATCGAAGGCAATCGCGTTGTACTCGGGCGTGATGCTGGCGCGCCAGCCGCCGCGCAGCGTCCACGAGTTGTCCACCGCGAGCGTGACTTCGAGCGGCGCTTCACGCGCCGCGAACCCGGCGTCGCTCCACAACACGGTCGAGCGGAAGAACTGCTGCTGCTGATCCCACCAGCCGCCGCTCTTGCCGAAGCGCGTCCAGCGCTGGAAGAGCTGCGCGCGCACGAAATCGGTGCGATTGACGAATCCGCTCTGCGTTTCGAACTCAGGCGAGAACGCCGCAAGCGAGCCGCGGTACCCCCACGCGCGACCGGTGCGGCCCGTGTTGAGCTCGAGGATCCGCCCAGCACGCAACCCATCGTCGTCGCCGGTGAGACTCGTCGCGGCGCGCGCTTCCACGCTGTAGACGCTCTTGAAGTTCAGGCGCGTATCGAAGCCGCCGACCCGATTGAAACGCCGCCCCTCGCTGCGATCGGTGAACAGCAACCCCGCTGTGCTCTGTTCACCGAGGTCGCGCCGGACGCGCACGATCGTGTAGCGCGGATTGTCGCGGCCGTTGGCGCTCGTGCGCGACGCATCGAGCGCGCTCAACACGCCGATGTCGGTGCGCGGCACCTTGCCGGTGATCTTGAGCGCGCCGAGTGGTTGCTGGATGCGGCGCGTGTACACCAGCTGATTGGGCGCATCGAACTGCTCGCTCCCTTCCACGAAGAACGGGCGCAGCTCGGGAAAGAACAGCGCGAAGCGCACGTCGCCCGGAATCTGACCGACGTCGGTCTCCACCTGACTGAAGTCCGGATTGACCGTGGCGTTCACCGTGAAGTTCGCCCCCAGCGCACGTCGCCACCGAACTGCCCGCGTGTGCCGTACTGCCAGGCGTCGTTCGCATCGGGGCGACCGTTCGCGAATGCGGTGGACGTCGGCGTCACGTCGAGCACGAGGCCGCGCTGCATGCCGCCGAGACCGCGCAGGTATCCCGCCTGTGCCGAGAAGCTCTGCTGCGAACGCGACGTGGGGGCCCACGTATCCTGATACCCGGTGCGCTGCGTCTGTCGCACGACCTGCAGCCCCCAATCCTGCGACCGACCCATCTGGAAGCGGATCGATTTGAAGGGGATGCGCAGC
>JALOPN010000357.1 GCA_025453875.1 Gemmatimonadaceae bacterium
GCGAGTGAGTCGTTCACTCGAACGACCGACCGCGCGGTACCTCCCGCTGCTGGCGGCCGCGCTGGTGGCCGCCCCGGTGCTCGTGGGCGCGGCGTACGCTGTGGTTGCGTCCGTGGGCCTCGCGGGACCGGGACAATCTGACAACGGCCTGCTCGATGCATCACGGTGGCAGAAGGTGCTGTCGTCGCGCAGCACGTGGTCGTCGATTGCGTGGTCGTTGTACGTGGCGTTCGTTTCGACCGCGGTGGCCACGCTGGCCGCGGTGGCCGTCGCCGCCACATTCACCACGAACACGCGCGCCGACCGGTGGGCCCGCCGCGTTGCCACGCTGCCGCTCCCGGTGCCGCATCTCGTCGCGGCCGCGAGTGCGCTGCTCGTGCTCGGACAGAGTGGCTTGCTCGCGCGCGTCGGCTACGCGGCCGGCCTGCTGCAGACACCGGCCGACATGCCACCGCTCGTGTACGACGCGCCGGGCATCGGGCTGATTCTCACACTGGCGTGGAAGGAGTGGCCGTTTCTCGCGCTTGTCGCCATCGCCGTGCGTGGTACCATCGGCGACACGTACGACGAGGCCGCCACCGGACTCGGCGCGCGCGCGTGGACCCGGTGGCGTCTGATCACGTGGCCGCTGCTCTGGCGCGGCCTGCTGCCTTCGGTGATCGCGGTGTTCGTGTTCGCGCTGGGCAGCTACGAAACTGCGGTGTTGCTGGCACCCGTGCAGCCCGTGCCGCTCCCGGTCCTCACGATGGAGCGGTTCGCGGATCCCGCCCTCGCGCGCCGTGGTGATGCGTACGTCCTCGCGCTCCTTGCGCTGGGGATCGCCGCACTCGCCGTGGTGGTGCACGAGTGGACGCGGGCACGGTGGGCTCGGCGTGTTCTCGCTGGGGCCGCTGCTGCTGCTCGCGCTGCAGTCGCTCGCCTTTGGGTGGCGGTGGCCTGCGCTGTGGCCCGACACGCTGCAGCTTGACGCGTGGCGCAACGTCTCCGATAGCTCGCTCGCACGCGCTCTGTTCACGAGTGCAGGGCTGGCCATCGCCACGACGTGTGCGGCGGTGCTCATCGCTTTGCCCATCGCACGTGGGATGGCCACGTTGCCACGCCCCTGGTCACACGTGGCAACCGCGCTCGTCTTCCTGCCAGTGGCTGCGCCCCCGATTGCCCTCGGCGCCGGTCTGCATGTGGTCGCGTTGCAACTCGGCGTTGCGGGATCGTGGAGCGGCGTCTGGCTCGCCCACTGCGTGCCGGCGGTCGGCTACGCGACGCTTGTGCTCACGGGTGTGCTGGCCACACGCGACGCGCGCGACGAAGAGGCGGCGTGTACGCTTGGCGCGACGCGGGTGCAGCGGTGGCGATACGTTCTCCTGCCGCAACTGCGTGGCGCCCTGACCGAAGCGGCAGCCGTGGCGTTTCTCGTGTCGTGGGCGCAGGTCGCGCTCACGTTGCTCGTCGGCGGAGGTGCCGTGCGCGCATTGCCGATCGAAGTGCTCGCGCTGGTGCGCGCCGGTCAGGAAACCGACGCGGCGGTTGGCGCGCTGCTGCTGGTGCTGCCGGCCATGGTGGCCCTTTCGGCGCTGCGCCGTGGGGCCGCACGCCCATGACCGACACCGTCACGCTCTCGGTGCGAGCGCTGCACGTCCCGTTCGGTCACGCACCCGGCCTCACCGACATCACGTTCGACGTGGCGGTTGGTGAGCGCCTTGTGCTGCTCGGTTCATCGGGCGAAGGCAAGACGACGCTGTTGCGTGCGATCGCCGGGCTCGCGCCGGTATCGAGTGGTCACGTACTCGTGCGCGGTCGAGATGTCTCGCAGGTGACGCCCGAGGCCCGTAACGTGGTGTATCTCCATCAGGTGCCGGTCCTGTTTCCGCATCTGCGCGTGCGTGACAACGTGGCGTTTCCCCTCACAGTCCGCGGGGTGTCGCGTCGGGAGCGAGAGGCGCAGGTCCAGCCGTTGCTCGAGCGTCTCGGTCTTGCCGCATTCGCGGATCGCCTGCCGCATGCCCTGAGCGGAGGACAGCGACATCGTGTCGCACTCGCGCGTGCGCTCGCCGCGCAACCCTCGGTGTTGCTGCTCGACGAACCGCTCGCGGCCCTCGATCCGGCACTGCGAAGCGACGTGCGCCGTTCCATCGAGGACGCGCACGCAGCGAGTGACGCTGCGCTGGTGCTGGTGACGCACGATCTGGAGGACGCGGCCGTACTCGGTGACCGTGTCGCGGTACTGCATGCACAGCGAGTCGCGCAGCTCGCCACGCCCGCCGAGCTGTTCGCACGCCCCGCGTCGATCGCCGTGCTTCACCTGCTCGGCGTCCATGAGACCGTGGCGGGTGTGATCAGTACACCCGAGCGAGCGCTTACCGCACTGGGCGAGGTGCCCATCGTGCCCACGACCCTGCCACGCGGTGCCTCCGTGGTCGTGGGCGTGCGCGCCGCAGCGCTGACGCTCCTGCCGTGCAACGACGCCGCATCGGTACACGACGTGGTCGCGGATGTGATGGATGTGCACGAGGCACCCAACGGACCGATGGTGCGCGTACGCATGCGGTCGAGCGATGCGGCCCACGTCCCGGTGTCGCGTTCCGCATCGTCGGACGGTGGCGACACGGTACTGCGCGTGCCTGTGGTGCACGTGCCGGCGTGGATGCGTCCGGGGCATTCGGTCTGCGTCGCGTGGCGCGACGGCGCGCTTACGGACGCACTACCTGTGTATCCACGCTGAGCCCGTCATGCTCGACGAGTACTTCCGCCGACACAAGGAACGCTGGCTGCGTCCGCTCGCCGTGTGGCTCGCAGGGTGGTGTCACCCGCTCGCCATCACGGCAGTTGGTCTGCTGGTCGGACTCGCCTCGGCATTCGCGGCGTCGCGCGCGTGGTGGATGCTCGCGCTCGGCCTGTGGATCGGCAATCGGATCCTCGACGGGCTCGATGGCGTTGTGGCGCGCGTCGGCACGACACAAAGCGAACTCGGCGGCTACCTCGACATCGTGGCCGACTTCACCGTGTACGGCGCCATGCCGATCGGTCTGGCGCTGGCGCTCGACACGCGCGCGGCGTGGCTTGCGTCA
>JALOPN010000358.1 GCA_025453875.1 Gemmatimonadaceae bacterium
GCGCAGGCTGTCCACGGGTGGAGGCGCCTGCGACGCGGCTCCTGCCTGCGCATGCGCCTCGGCGGCGTGCGATCCGAGCAGGAGGAGCGCAGCGCCGGTCAGCGCCACGCGGGCGCGCGCGCGCGCACGCTGAGCGACACCAAGCGACCAAGAGCCAGAAGACTGCGAGGACAACGCGGACATGTGCGAGGAGCGAGGTGGGACAGGGCCGCACGGTGCACGCCGCGCCGCAGGCGAGGCGGCGCGCACCGGCCGATGCCAAGCTAACTCCCGTCGCTAGAAGGTGAGTTTCAGCCCGGCACTCAGCGCCCAGTTGTGGGTCAGGTCGCTGCGCCGGCCGAGGCCGATGGCCTCCTGCGTGTCGAAGCGCCCGATGTAATCCTTGGCCTGCACGCGCACCACCCCTACCCCACCCGTGTACACGAGGTTCGTGCTCTGGAGGTTGAGGAAGCTGTTGCTGATGTTGTTCGTCATGCCGCCCACCCCCGCCGAGACGAACGGCGCGAGCCCGCGCCGGCCGCCGGAGAGGCCACCCAGTTCGAGCCCCGCGTCATAGAGCCACAGCTCGTTCTGCCCCACGTTGATGCCACCGATCACCGGCAGCCCCACGCGCACATCGGCGTTGGCGTAGCCAAGACTTCCAGTGAGCGAGACGCCGGACAGCAGCGGAATCGACAGCTGCGCGCCAACCACCGGTGCGTTCACGGTCGACAGATTCGTGCCGATGGGACCGTCGAGGTAGTTGCCGGTGACCAGATAGCCGGCCCATGGAGTGATCGAGCCGCCCTGGCCGAGGCTCTGGGCCGCCAGGGCGAGGGGCAGGACGAGCGGCACGGCAGCGAGCGCGAAAGTACGGCGAACACGATGGAGCAGCATGCAACACCTCGAGGAAAAGGGACGCCCTCGAGATGTCGCACACGTCAGGCCAATCGCGACTGCTGCGGGCGCGCCGGCACAACCCATTGTCGCGATTGCACTTCGGCGCTCGGACCACGACCCGCCCCCGCGTCATCGTCCACTTTCGGGGACACCAGACTGCCGTCGGCGTGGCGCGTCGATGCGTGATGCGGCGCACAAGGCGCCGGTCACCCACGCGACGCGGTGGGTGCAGGCGCGCCTACTTCGGCGACGCGGCGCCGTCGTCGTCGGCCACCCGCAGTTCGACCGGGATGATCGTCCGGCGCAGCCGAAGATTGAGCATCTCCACCGCGACGGAAAAGGCCATCGCGAAGTAGGTGTACCCCTTGGGGATGTGCTGCCCCATCGCCTCCGCCACGAGGTTGGTGCCGATGAGCACCAGGAACGCCAGCGCGAGCATCTTCACGGTCGGGTGCCGGTCGACGAAGTCGCTCACGGGCGTAACCGCGAACAGCATGATGGCCAGCGCAATCACGTTGGCCGCGATCATGATCTCAATCTGGTCCACCATGCCGACCGCGGTGATGACCGAGTCGAGCGAGAAGACGATGTCGATGATCATGATCTGCGCGACCACCGCGCCCATCGAGGCGGCTGCCTTCGCCACGTCCGTGGCCGACGCCTCGGTCGGCTCGAACTTGTGATGGATCTCCATCACTGCCTTGCCGATGAGGAACAAGCCACCCACCGCGAGAATGAGGTCACGCCCCGACCAGCCGCGCCCGAACAGATCGAAGAGCGGCGTGGTCAGGCGGGCAATCCACGCGATCGAGAAGAGCAGCGCGAGCCGCGAGACGAACGCGCCCATCAGCCCCAGCCGACGTGCCTTCGGCACCTGATCGGCGGGCAGTCGGCTCGCGAGGATCGAGATGAAGATGATGTTGTCGATGCCGAGCACGATCTCGAGCACCGTCAGGGTCGCGAGGCCGATCCAGGCCTGCGGGTCCGTCAGCCAGTCCATGCACGCTCCGAAGCGGGTTGCGGCTGGAAGCTAAAGGGGCCCTCAAGGCGCAACAGGTCCTGCAACGGCGTGGCGTTACTGCCGGCAGCGCCCGTTCGGGTCCGGCAACGGCCGGTCGATGACCGGGCGCGACGGCTGATCGGCCACGAAGGCCGCCAGATCACGCAGGAACTGCGTCACTCGCGTGTACTTCGGGTACGCGATGTACTGCGGTTCATCGGTGACCTGGTGGTAGTCTTCGTGAATGCTCGTGAAAAAGAACGCGATGGGCACGCCGTAGCGCGCGTAGTGATAGTGATCGCTGCGGCAGTAGAACTGCTGCGGATGACCATCGGCGTCGAACTGGTAGTCGAGCGCGAACGGACGCGGCTGCTTCGCATTCACCGCGCGCACCCACGCGTCGTACTCCGACGACAGGCGACGCGGCCCGAGCACGGTGAGATAGTCATCGCCTCCACCGGCCACATCGGCGGCGGTGCCGCGACCGATCATGTCGAGGTTGATCTGCGCCACGATCGCCTCACGCGGCACCGTGGGGTGATCCATGAACCACTCGCTGCCGTTGAGCCCGACTTCTTCGCCGGTGTGCCACACCAGCAGCAGCGAACGCTTCGGCTTCACGCGCGCGGTGGCGAACGCTTCGGCGATTTCGAGCAGCGCCATCGAACCCGATCCATCGTCGTCGGCCCCGTTGTTGATCGAATCGCGACGCGGCGGGCGCAGCGCGCGCAGGCTGTCCAGGGCGATGCGAATGGCCGAGCGCTGCGCGGG
>JALOPN010000359.1 GCA_025453875.1 Gemmatimonadaceae bacterium
GTGGCCGAGGCGCTCGCGGGCGTCGAGAGCGCCTTTCTGATGGCGCCACCGGGCTACACGAACCAGGACGCGCTGCTCGGCCCCGTGATCGACGCGGCCAGGGCGCAGCGTGTGCGTCAGATCGTGCTCATGACGGCGATGGGTGCGGACGCCGATCCGACGGCCCCGATGCGCCGCGCCGAGCTGCACCTCGAGCAGTCGGGGCTGGGCTGGAACGTGATTCGTCCGAACTGGTTCATGCAGAACTTCCACACGTACTGGCGACACGGCATCGTCACCGCCAACGCGATCCAGCTGCCGGTCGGGCACGCCAAGGGCAGCTTCATCGACACGCGCGACATCGCCGATGTGGCCCACGTCCTCCTCACCACGGACACGCACCGCCATCGGGCGTTCGACCTGACGGGCGGCGATGCGCTCTCGCACGACGAGGTCGCGCGCATCCTGTCCACCGAGCTGCAGCGCACGATCACCTTCGACGACATCACGCCGGACGCCATGCGCGCGGGTTTGCTCGCGGCCGGGCTCCCCGAGGATTACGCAGCGTTCATGCTCACCATCCTGCACTACTTCTCGCTCGGCGCCGCCGCCCGCATCACCGACGCCGTGCCAACGATCACGGGTGCCGCACCGCGCACGTTTCAGCAGTACGCGCGCGACTACCGCGACGCGTTCTGAAAATCGCCGCGCAATGGACGCGCCCGCTCACTCGGTGAGCGGGCGCGCGTCCGGCTGCATGGCGCCGGCCACGTTGCCTTCGGGATCACGAAACCATAGCAGGTGACCGATGGTGGGGATCGTGGCGACCGGCATGAGGATCGTTCCGCCCGCTTCCACGATGGCGCGCTCTGCCGCGGCGATATCCGGCACCGTGATGGTGCATTCGAAGCCACGCAGTGCGAGACCCGGTTCCAGCTCGCGACGCTGCTGCAGCGAGCCGTGCACGGCGGGCACGTCGGCGCTCCCCGTCTCGATCATGTAGAACCCCGGCGGGCCCCAGGCGTGGAAGCGCCAGCCGAAGACGTGCCCGTAGAAGTGACGGGCGCGGTCCATGTCGTCAGCGTTGATGGCGAAGTGGCGAACGGGAGTCTGTGGCGCAGCAGGCCCGCGCCGTCGCCATCGGTTTCGCCAGCGGCTACCGCTGGGAGTCGCCGCCAAGCGACTGGGGGCAACTCATCTTTGCCTCACGCGGCGCGCTCACGGTGCAGACCGGCGATACGCTCTGGGTCGTCTCGCCGCGACAGGCGGTGTGGCTCCCGAGCGGCCTCGCCCATGCGGTGTCGCTCGCGGGCCGCGGCATCGTGCGACGCGTCTACATCCGCCGGTCGGTGCGACGCGTTCCCGCCGAGGCAGGCGTGGTCCCGCTTTCGGGGTTATTGCGCGAAGTCCTGCTACGCGCCGTCGCGCTCGGCGCCCTGCACGCCGACACGCCGCTGCACGCGCACCTGCTGGGCGTGCTCTACGGCGAACTCGCCACGACGTCGGCGCGACCGATCGAACTGCCCATGCCGCTCGATCCGCGCGCCCGACGCGCTGCCGAGCTGGCCCGGCACGATCCACTGCGGGCGCGCGATGCGGCGGCGATCGCGCGTGAGTGCGGCGCGAGTCTTCGCACGTTGGCTCGACTGTTTCGTGAGGAGACCGGGCTCGGCTTCGGCGCGTGGCGACAGCGCGCCCGGTTGCTGCACGCGTTGGGCGCACTCGCCGACGGTGCGACCGTCACGGCCGCCGGCCTCGGCGCCGGCTACGCCGGGACCAGCGCGTTCGTGTCGGCGTTTCGCCGCGAGACGGGCGTTACACCGGGACGCTGGATGCGGTCCGGATAACGCACGCACGCGACGCCACGTTCATCGACTCCATCCCAGCGCCGATCGCAGTGCCGCCCAGTTCAGTTCGCGCAACAACGGTACGCCGTACCCACAGCGACCGCCCGCCACATACGCGGTGACCCCCGCGAGCATCTCACCGCAGTTGCTGCCGCGAAAGAACACCATCAGCAGTTGCACCTCGGTGAGTGGTCGCGTGGGATCGATGAGGTCTGCACGCACCCGCATCATGGGCACGCAGCCATCGCGCGCGCCGACCACGGCGTAGCGCACCGCGTCGCTGCGATCGGTGTCGCCCCGCGTCCATCCGCACGCGGGGCGCGTGCGTCCCTCGAGTCCCAGCGAGTCCGCGAGCGCGCGCGCCGCGTCGAGGGCGAGCTTGGGGCCCCAGTAGCGGTGCAGCGGATCGGGCGTGGTGGGAATGGTGAACTGACGCCGCGTCTCTTCCACGCTGGCCATATCCGTGCGATGCGCCGCGTCGAGCCGCTGCGTGAGCACGGCCGGATCGGGGGTTTCCGTGCGCCAGATGGCTTCTCGCTTCGCGCGACGCTCCGCTACCGCGTCCGGCGCAAGGCTGGCCTCCGCTTCGCGGATGCGCTCCGCGCTGCCGCGTTCGGCGTCATTCACGATGACCTGCAGTCGCGGAATCTCGAGATCCAGCAGCGGACCGATCGGCGCGGGTTCGAGCGGCGATCGGCCGTCGCGCGTGAACACCAGCAGATCCGCGTAGACGAACCCGCCGGCCAGCGTGTCGAGCACACGCGGCGCCGCGAACACGCCACCGGTTGCACCCGGCTGCACACCGCGCGAGAAATCACCCGCGGTCGCGCGATCGACGAACTGATCGGCACTCGGCGAGGTGTTCAGCGCGAAGTAGACCAGGTCGTGCGCGCCGCCGAGCTTGGGTGCGAGCACACCGTTCGCGAGGCGACGCGCATCGCGGGGCACCGTGAAATACGCAGTGATATTCTGGCGCAGCACAGGGCGGCGATCGGTGATCGTGGCCGCTTCGATCCCCGCGTCGCTCGTGACGAGGTGCGCCCGATCCACCGGCGTACGAAAACTCGGGGCGGCGGCGAACGCGGCGTACACATCGGTGGCCCGTTGCTGCGCGAGGCGAAGTTCGGCAGGCGTGAGGCGACGGAGCCCGATCGCGCGAGGCACGTTCGGATTCCATGCCACGCCGGTGCTCCATTCGGCACCGATCGTCGTGTTGGCGGCTGACGACTGCGCGTTCGCGGACACGGTCGCACCGGCACACAGGACAACGGCACCACACAACGCACGAAGACCACGGAGCTCGCACCAACGAGCGGAAAGCGTGAGGCAGCGCATGCTGAATCAATAGGCGGCGCGTGATCGCCGTGCCATATTGCCCATGCTCCGTCTCGATCTGTTTCGCCACGGCCCATGTCCGCTCACGATTTCTGGAACGACCGGTACGCCGGCGACACCTTCCTGTACGGCACCGAACCGAACGGCTTCCTTGTTGAGCAGCACACCGTGCTGCGGGGGCCCGTGCTGTCCATCGCCGAGGGTGACGCCAAGGCGCACCGTCTGGCGGAGGCGCGTGGCGTGTCCATCCGCACCGAGTGCACGGATCTGGCGACCTGGACGCCTCCAGCTGCGTCGTTCGGTGCCGTCGTCTCGATCTTTGCGCATCTCCCGCGCGCCGTACGTGCCCGCCTGTATCCGCTGCTCGAAGCGGCCTTGGCGCCCGGTGGCGTGTTGGTCTTCGAGGCATACCACGCGCGCCAGCTGGCGCGC
>JALOPN010000360.1 GCA_025453875.1 Gemmatimonadaceae bacterium
CGCTGGCGCGCTGACGCCGGCAACGCCACCGCCGATTTCGGTGACCTCGCCGGTCTGATGCGCAGTGGACGTGGACTGGCGGCACTCGTGACGGACAGTACGCGACGCGTCGCCGTGCTGCTCGCGCGACCGTTCGTCTTCGATGGGGCCGCGCGCGACGGTGGCGTGCTCGCTGGTGTGCGCGGCGACGTCGCGACACGCGGCCTGCACGTGCACGCGGTGCTCTCGCACCTGCGCGATCCGTTGCTCACGCAGGGTACACTCGACGCGTTGGCGGTCGGCGTGCAGCGACCGGCGGGCGTGCGCTCCGTCGAAGCGCGTGCCGAGTTGGCACTGCGACGCATTTCGGGCGTCGGGGCATCGGAATCGTCGCGCAATACATCGCTCGGCGCGTCGGCCGAGCTCACACGCCGAGTGGGGGCCAACGAGTGGCGCCTGCGCATGACGCGCGCACCGGGTGGCAGTGCGGGGCTCGCGCGCGCTGAGCAGGAGATCACACTCACCGGGTCGCAGCAGTGGGGGGCGATGCGTGTCGGACTGGTGGGGTGGCACGCCGATGACGTGGGCGTGGTGGGTGGAACGTCGCTGATGTCGTCATCGACCGCACCGGGCGGTACGCTGTCCACGCCGCGGCGACGCCTCACGCAGCGCGTGAGCGGCCTGGGCGTGTTGCCGCAGTGGCGTCTCGGTGAAGGGACAACGCTGGGTCTCGAAGCCCGACTCGGCCAGACCGACGGGGGCGATCGGTTGCTGCGACAATCCGTGGCGACACGCGTGTTGGGCGGCTTCGGTGCCACGCGACTCGGTGCGGCCATGCTCACGAGCACCGCGGTGCTCACGCGCACGGCACGGGCCTTCGGCGCCGATACAACGGGTGCGTCGCGCACCGTGCTGGCGCCTGAGCAGCAGCTCGCGTGGACCACGCAACTGCTCGTGCCGACGCGGATCGGGGCGCTGGATGTGTTCTCGTCGGTGCAGCGTACGCTTGGTGCGCGTGCGTTCGGTGTGGGGCAGCATGATGTGAGCGTGCGACTCGAACAGGTGCGCACACCGCGACTCGGCGACCGTCTGCTGCTCAGCGCGGCCGTCGGTCGCATCGCCAGCTTTGCGGGCGGTGGTGCGGTGATCACCAAGCGTGTCGGTGCATCCGTGCAGCTGCCGTACGACAGCTGGCTGCGTATCGATGTGGAGCAGAATCCGTTCCTGCGCCTCGGTGGGTCACGCGGGTGGACGACGGCGCTGCGCATCGAGCGTCGCTTCGGGACACCAGCGCTCTTGCGTGGTGGACGCGGCACGGGTGTGGTGTTCGAGGATCGCAATGGCAACGGCGTGCGCGATCCGGGAGAGCGTGGACTCGCGGGCGTGGTCGTGCGCGTGGGTGGTGAAGCGGTCATCACCGACGCTGGCGGGGCGTATCGTCTGCAGCGGCCCGGGAGCGGCGTGGTCGACATCGACGAACGGTCGTTGCCCATGGGGTGGCTTGTGGCGCCACAGGCGGCGCGCGCGATGGCGTCGAGTCAGGTGGATGGCGCGACGGACATTCCGGTGATTCCGACTGGTGATGTGATCGTGCAGCTCGTGACCGTGCGGGACAGCCTCATCGGCGCGCGCGGTGGTGAGAGTCTGGCGGATGTGCGCGTGTACGCGGTGGATGCGTTCGGGCGACGGCACCTCGCGCGTCGTCTGTCGCCGGAGCAGGCGCAGTTCGAAGCGTTGCCGCCGGGGCGTTACACGATCGAGGTCGACGCGGGCGCGGCCGCGGAACCGCTCGTGTTGCAGGGGGCACCGCCGGTGGCCGACGTCGATGGACGTCGCGAGCGACAGGTACTCACGGTGCCACTCGGACCGCGGCGCGTGCGGCTCTTCCGCGGCGGCACGGTCACGCATACGACGGCGTCCCAGTCGATCTCGGAGGCGCGTCGATGAACACGATCGGTCGTGCGATGGGCGCGCGCGCGCCGCGTGGGCGTCGCTGGCGCCTGTTCGCGCACGCGGTGTTGCTGTCGGTGGCAAGTGGCGGGGCGAGCGCGTGTCGCGACTCCGCCCTCGAACCGCTCGTGACGCCGGAGGTGTGGGTGTATCGCGCCGAGCAGCAGCTGCCCACGCCCGCTCGCCTCGAAGGTGAGCTCACGGTGCAGCGTGTCGACGGCGAGCGATTCGAAGGGCGCCTCGATCTGCGTCGTGCGCTGCCCACGGGCGCCGTGGAACGACTTGGCGGCTTTGTGCGGGGGCGCCGTGATGCGCGCACGCTCAGCTTCGAGTTCGCGCTCGATGGTGGGGTGATGCGGCACGTGGGCACGGTGGATGGTGTGCGTCGCACGGGCACGTGGATCGACGAAGGCGCGCTCGGCGGTGCGATCGTGTCGGGACCGCGCGCACCGCACGACGGCGCCACGCGCTGGTGGCCCGTGATGGCGCTGTGGCTGCTGCTCGCGGCGGGTGGCAGTCGCGCGGAGGCGCAGACCACCTGCAGCGTGGCCAATCCACCGAGTGGCCAGTCGCGCGTCTGTTCGGTGACGTTGCGCGGCACGCTGTCGCTGCCGGGGCTCGTGGACGTGCGCATGAGCACGAGTGCGACCAACATCGCCACGTTGGTGAACGCGCCGACCTTCACGGGGCCGGTGCCCAAGCCGGCCAGCGACGTGCACCTCGGGCTCTCGACGACGACCGGCGCGTGCGGCGGGGTGGCGATGTCGGCGCTCGCCACGACGCCGCTGGCTGTCCAGCAGGCGTCGCCTCGGTTGCTCTTCCGCTCGACGGTGGCGGTGACCGCAGCGACGCGGCAGCTGTGCTTCCGCGTGTGGTGGCGCTTTGCCTCGGACGCCCCCGGGAACTACACGCTGCCCCTCACCGTGAGCACCACGGCGCCCTGACGAGGGGACGATGGGGCGTCACGGCATACTGGCCTTACTGAGTACGCGACGGCTTCCTCGCGAATGGGGGCTGCCGTCACGTCACCGGCACGAACCAGCAAAGACGGTTACTTCGTTTCGTCCGCTCGATCGGACCGTGGCTGAACTCCGGCACGGCTCCTGCCGATACCCTTCGACATGCGCCATTTCGAGGGGGGCCGCGCCCGCAGGTGGGGGAAAATCGTCGCACTCGTCCTGCTGACTGTCGCGACGGCGCCACGCGTGGCGGCCGCGCAGACGTCGTCCGCGACGGTCACGCGCACGCATGTGCTGACCGGGACGGTCGAGGCCGTGATGGCGACCGACGGCGGGCGACTGCGCGCGCTCGGCGAGTTACCGCCCTCTGCGCCCGGACCGGGCGCAGCGTCGCCGGGAGTCGTCGCGCCGGTCGTGCGCGAGTGGCTGTTCGAGGGCACGGTGCGCACGAATGCACCGGCGCAGCCACTGCTGCGGGCGTCGGCGCTGCGCGGCGCGTGGTGGCGGCGTACGACCGACGGGACGTGGGTGTCCTGGGACGGTCGCGAGACGGCCGTGGGAGCGCCGCTGGGGCCAGGGCGCCACGCGATCGTGGTGCCGCTCCGTGGACCGGCCGGCGTGGCGCTACCCGAGGTGACGCTGCGGGTCGTGCCGGCACCCTTCGCGGACGGTGTGGGGAGCGCCCCCGGCGCATTCGGCGCGCCGCGTCGGTAGATTGCGCGGACGTTCGTTGCGGCGGCTCGCGTGTGGCCGTCCGCGCCCTTGTCCGCCCGCTCCGCCGTTCGTCATGCCCGATATCACTTGTCAGCGCTGCGGTCAGACGCGCGCCGGTTTCGAGAAGGCGCCCCTCGGCGTCACTGGTGCCACCGCCGAACGCCTCGTGGCGTCGGTCTGCCAGACGTGCTGGGGCGAGTGGCTCAAGCAGCAGACCATGCTCATCAACCACTACGGGCTCAATCTCATGGACCCGCAGGCGCGGACGTTCCTGAGCCGCAACCGCGACGCCTACCTCTTCAAGACGGGTGCCGAAGAGGAAGTGGACACGACCAAGCAGGGCACGATCACCTGGTAAGTGGACGCTGAGGCGGCGCCACTGGGCGACCCGCACAAAACACGACACCCCGGCCACCATCAGATGGCCGGGGTGTCGCGTATGGGGGAGTGTCGTGCGGTCCTGCGGGGTGCTGCAATCAGGTCAGCCGTTGCCGGCGATGTAGCGGGCGAAGCGCCCGCAGACGGTGCACTTGAGCGTGACGTGCGAGTTGGTTGGCGGCGGATACAGCGCGGGCTCGCGCGTGATCTCGCCGGAGCAGGAGGGACAGGCCAACGGCAAGGCACTGCGATCGCTCGCAATCAGGTGCAGGGCCTGCGCTGGATTGTAGGTATTCGGCCGTGGCTTCCGCATGCTGCCCCTCCTCGGGTGTGCGTGGCGCAGTGCGACCATCGCAATGCGCGATGGAATCATAGTATTGCGCGTCGCACCATCTCTCTACTGAAAGATCAAGAAATAACCGTCTTGACGTGTTATGTCAGTTAGAGTTCGGTCCGGCCAGTCCGAACCA
>JALOPN010000361.1 GCA_025453875.1 Gemmatimonadaceae bacterium
GATTGGGTGGACAACGACACGTTGCGCTACGCGCAGGCGCGCGCGCTGACTGGTGTGCTCGACACGATCTCGCGACCGTGGATCATTCTTGGCGACTTCAACGATCAGCCGGGATCGCGCACGCTGGCGCTGTTCGTCGAGCGAGCGATGGAGGCGCGCAAACCGTCAAACGCGCGGTTCACGTTTTCATCGACGGAGCCGACCAAGGAGATCGATTTCATCTTCGCGGCGCCGGCGCGCGCGTGGGAACCGGCGCGAGCCACGGTGATCGACGAACGGGTGGCGTCGGATCATCGGCCGGTGCAGGCACGAATGGTACGAGCGAGGTAGGGGCGCGGACCGACTGCAGCTGTTCGGGGACCATCCAGCCCGCATCGGCTGCCATCAGCTCCGTGAGCGCGTCGCGAGAGAGAAAGTTCAGCTGATCAGCTGAAGCATGTCGTCTCGCGACGCGCTGATGGAGCCGGATGGAGCTGGTGCGGGCTGGATGGTCCCCGAACAGCTGCAGGCGATGTGACACCCCTCGCGCTCGGCACGAGTGGTTTCCGTGCGACCATCACGCTGATGTCGCGGTTCAGCTGACTGCACCGCGGCGGGGAGCCGAACGACCGGCCTCTGCAGCGCCATCCGCTGTTCAGCCAGCTGATCAGCCCCCGCAGCGTGCCCCGCTCGCGTCCCGACGCCGTGCCCAAACCGAGCATCACGGACCGCCGGCAGCTGTTCAGGGACCATCCAGCCCGCACCAGCTCCATCCGGCTCCATCAGCGCGTCGCGAGACGACATGCTCCAGCTGATCAGCCGAAGCATGTCGCGACGCGCCGGCCTTACGGCATCAACGAGCTCGACAGACGGTAGCGTCCCGCGCCCCCCGACTGCAGCCGCACCCGCACGTACACCTTCTGCCCCGCGCGCACCGCGACGGTCACCCCTTCGCGCGACGTGTCTTCCTCGAGATCGTTGTCCGACTGCTGCACCGGCTCGACGTACGAGCCCGCCGCGAACACCTCGAGCACGAGGTCGAGTTCCTCGTCGCTCCCGATCTTGCGCGTGGCCAGCGCCAGCGTGCCGTCCTGCGAAGCGGTGAGCACGTACCAGTCGCGCAGATCACCTGCGTTCGCGTCGAGCGCGTCGTCGATGGCCTTGCCGATCTCCGCGGCGCGCGCCTGCGACGGACGGCCGTCGGTGTCCGCCGACTTCGCGAAGGACGGGAACGCGAGGAACGACGCGCCGACCTCGAACGCGCCGGCCTCATCGTCGAGCGACTCGACGCGCACCTGATACGCCCCCGCCTCCGTCACGCGGACGCTCACCGTCTCCCGGCCCATCTTCCCGTCGAGATCCGCGTCCGCCATCCCGTCGGGGAGCGGCTGCCCATCGGCATCGAGCACCCGCAGGCGCAGGTCGCCGGCGCCTTCGACCGCCACGCTCAACACACCGGCGGCCGGGACCGTGACCCGATACGTGGCACCGTCCTCTGCCGTCACGCGCCCGGGCTGCGACTTGCCCAGCGGCAACTCGGCGGTCTGTGCACCGGCCGCACCGGCGACCGTGGCGAGCAACAGGGCAGGAACCAGCAAACGCGAGGACGACGCGGACAGGCGAGCGGAGAGCGACATGGAACGCAAGGAGCGAAGGGAAACAGAACGACCGTCGTGACCAGCATGGAAGCTATGTCACGACGGTCGCTCTGGCACCTCGCGGGCGCCGCAACGAGGGCGCGCGCCCCTGTCAGCGCGTCGCCGGCGGCAACGCGTCGACCAGCACCGCCATCTTCTGCCGCGTGGCCGCATCCGGCAGGCGACCGATGCCGCCGCCGATGTTGTCGATCATGTTCTTCGCCTGGCTCGTGGCCGGCGTCACGGCCGTCACCGCGGGGTGCGAGATGATGAACTTGAGGAAAAACTGCGCCCAGGTCGTCGCGTCGAAGTCCTTCGCCCACTCCGGCAACGGCGTGTTCGCCGTGCGACGGAAGAGACTCGTGCGTCCGAACGGCGCGTACACCAGCACACCGATCTTGCGCTCCTGCGCGAGGGGCAGAATCACCTCTTCGACGCCGCGATTGTCCACCGCGTAGTCGATGCCGATGAAGTCGATCGGCTCGTTGCGCATGATGGTCGCGAGCTGTGCGTACTGCCCATCGCTCGTGGTGGTCACGCCCGTGTAGCGGATCTTCTTCGCGGCCTTGAGTTCCTTCAGAATGGCGAGCTGCGTCGGCACGTCGCCCAGGTTGTGCACCTGGATGAGATCGATCGGCGTACGCTTGACCTTGCCGAACGACGCATCGAGTTGCGCGCGCGCGGCGGCCGGATCGGCCGCGCCGTTGCCGCGACCCGCGACGTTCACCTTTGTGGCCCAGAACACCTTGTTGGTGAGTCCGAGTTCAGCCGCGATTTCCCCGGCCACCGCTTCGGACGCGCCATAGCTCGGCGCCGTGTCGAACACGGTCGCCCCGCGCTCGATCATCGTGCGCAGCACCTCCTTGAGCGCGGTCTTGTCCTCCTGACGCGCCACCTGCGAGAAGGTGGCCGAACTGCCGAGGCCGATCACCGGCAGCAGTTCGCCGCTCGAGGGGATCGCGCGCTTGATCAACTGCCCCTGCGGCAGGAGTCGCGCGCTCGCCTCGAGCGCGCGCACCAGTCGAGGTGACAGCGCGAGCGTCGCGCCCGCGCCAGCCACGGCTCCGAACCAATCACGACGAGAAAGCATGCGAACGTCTCCGGATGGGAAGGTTGCCGGAACTACGCAACACGCCCGCCCGACGCTGTACGATCGCGTCGAGCGGGCGCAGGCGCACCGGAGTTACGACTTCGCCGGCTTGCAGTTGTCTTCGGCGACGTGGAAGGTGTCGTGCACCGTCTTGAGCGCAGCCTTGATCGCGGCGTCCGCTCCGTTGCGCGCCACCAGCGCAGCCACCGCCTCCGACTCCGGCACGAGCCGCGCAACGGCTGCCTTGATCGCGGGCGTGTCGCACCCCTTCGGTGCGGTCGAGCGCGCAAACAGCTTGGCCTGCTCCACGAGCTTGCTCGCCATCGCGCGCGCCGGCGCGAGGGAGTCGTTGCGAGCCGGATGCCACGCCGCAGCCATCACGCCGTGAAACGCGTCGAGCTCCTTCCAGCCGCTCGCCTCGTGCGACTCCTCGGCACAAACGCAACCACCGCCGCAACCGGCACGACAACCGAACGAAGACGACGCATCAGCATGAAACGCTCTCGAGCAGGGAGTGAGGAGACAGGCCGCGGCGCAACCACACGGCACCGCGCGCCCCCGAATGATGACATGATCGGGGTCCGGAGGCGATACCGTGACGCCTCCGCCGTCTGTCGCCTACCCCACACCGCGCGCCGAGTTGCCGCCGTCGCCGAGGAGTCCTATGCTATGGCCATGCCCGCGCTGCTGCCCCGCTATACGCTCGACGACCTCGCCAACTTCCCGGACGACGGGTACCGGTACGAGCTCGTCGAGGGGCACCTGCTCGTGACCCCCAAGCCACTCCCGCCGCACGAGATGGTGACGTGGCGGCTCTTGCGCGTGTTCGCCGCGTGGACCGTGGAGCACCCCGGCCTGATGGCGCTGACCGGCGGCACCGTCGACATCGCCCCCGGCACGCACCTCGAGCCCGACCTGCTGGTCATGCCCGAGTTCACGCAGGTGCCGGCGAAGTGGCTCGGCGTCTCCGGTCACTTGCTGGCGGTCGAGGTCTCCGGCGGCGGCTCGCGCATCTACGACCGCGACTACAAGCGCCCCGCCTACCTCGCGGCGGGCGTGCGCGAGTTCTGGCGCGTCGATCTGCGCGATCGCTGCCTGTACGTGGCCACCGCCGACGCGCCCGAGGAGCGCGCCATCACCGATGCCGTGACCTGGACACCAACCGACGGTGGTCGCGGCGTCACCGTGCACATCGCCGAACTGTTCGACGGCATCAGCGACACCGCGATCCGCGAGTAGCGCGCAAGAACACCTGACGCCCGATCAGGGCCGCTGCGACGGCCGACGCGTGTGCCCCCAGTGCATCGGTGGCAGCGGCACCGGCGACGTGAGATCGAACTCGAGGTGATGCCGCCACGCACCGGCCCGAATGGTGCCGTAGGTGAAGCGCTGTCCGGGTCGCACCTCCACGGCCCAGCCGCCACGCACACCGTTGCGATCCGTCACGAACTCCTGTCGCTCCTCGCTCCCCTCGTCGAGCGTCGTCGCGCCGTACCACGTCGTGGCGTCCTCGCTGCCATCCTCGTGGCGATGATCGTGTCGCAGTTCGAGGCGATCGTCATGCCGGATGAAGACCCACGTGCGCGAGCGATTGTTGTCCACGTGCAGCGGAAAGCGCAGCTCGCGCTCACCGCACTCCCAGAAGTGCACGACGAGTCGCGCGGTCGGATTGATCTGCGTGTCGCCCGGTGGCGCGGTCACCAACCGACCGGCCGCCGCCGACTGACACAGCGCCTGCAGTCGCTGCCAGAACACATCACGCGGTGCCACCGGTGGATCGGCGGCAACGAGCAGCGAAAACGAGAGCGCAGCGAGCAGTGTGGTCATGAGAGGCACCGGTGAAGTGGACGGAGACAGCAGGGCAATCGGATTACGGCGCCTCGTGCACGATGCGCCCGCCCACGACCGTGAGACGCACACGTGCTTCGCGCAAGCGCTCGGGTGCGAGCAGTGTGAGATCGGTGTCGAGCAGCACGAGGTCGGCCAGCATGCCCCGGCGGAGCGTGCCCGTGCGTGTCTCCGAGAAGCCCGCGTACGCCGCGCCCTGCGTGTACGCGCGCAATGCCTGCTCGAGCGTGCCCACCCGTCGGGATGCGCGTCATCGAGCGTCCGACGCGTGACAGCCGCGTAGATCCCCTCGATGGGCGTGGGCGGCGCGACAAACCAATCGCTGCCGAACGCGAGCGTCGCCCTCGCCTCGAGCAAGGAGCGAAACGCGTACGTCCCCTCCGCCCGCTCCGCGCCGATCACCTTTTCCGCCCAGCGGCCGTCATCAATCGCGTGGTACGGCTGCATGCTCGCGATCACGCCCAGCTCGGCGAATCGCGTGAAATCGTCGGGATGAATGTGCTGCGCGTGCTCGATGCGCCAGCGACGATCGCGCGGCCCGTGCTCGCGCGCCACGGTGGCGAAGACATCGAGCTGCGATCGGATGGCCCGATCACCGATCGCGTGAATCGCGAGCTGCAGCCCCGCCGCATCGGCCGCACGTACGCGCGCGAGCATCGTGTCGGGATCGGTCACGAAGAAGCCGGTATCCGTCGGTGCATCGGTGAACGGTTCGAGCATGGCAGCCGTGTGCGAGCCCAGCGAGCCGTCCACGAAGCCCTTGAGCAGCCCCACACGAAACCAGTCGTCACCGCGTCCGCGCTCGCGCACGTGCGCAGCGAGCCGCTCGTGCGTCGCCAGCGGAACCGCCGCGTAGATGCGCGTACGCAGCGCGTTGCGCTCGCGCGCGCGCTGAAACACCGGCAGGTCATCCCAGAAGCCCATGTGATGCACGGCGGTGACTCCCTGCGCCGCCACGTACGTCATGGCCGCGTCGAGCGCGCGATCGAGCTCCGCATCGCTCGGCGCCGGGATCACACGTTCCACGAGCGACATCGCGTTGTCCTTGAACACGCCGGTGAGTTCGCCGGACGCATCGCGCACGATCTCCCCGCCTGCGACATCGGCCACGTCGCGGGTCAACCCGGCCGCCCGCAGCGCCGCCGAGTTGGCGAGCGCCATGTGGCCGTCGAGT
>JALOPN010000061.1 GCA_025453875.1 Gemmatimonadaceae bacterium
CGATTCGGATCGGCCGCCGAGGTGGCGAGCCCCACCTTGCCGATGAGTCCCTTGGGCAGGCCGGGATTGCGCGTGATCTCGCGCCACGTTTCGCCACCGTCGACGCTCTTGAAGATCCCCGAGCCCGGACCGCCGCTCGACATCGTGTATTCCTTGCGGAACGCCTCCCAGAGCGCGGCGTAGATCACGTTCGGATTGGCGCGGTCGATCGCGATGGTGACGGCGCCGGTGACGTCGTTGCGATAGAGCACGCGGCGCCACGTGTTGCCGCCGTCGGTGCTCTTGAACACGCCACGCTCCGTGCTCGGCACGCTGTACTTGCCGAACGCCGCGACGTACACGATGTCGGGATTCGTGGGGTGGATGCGGATCTTCGAGATCGCGTCCACGTTGCGGAAGCCGACGTGCTCCCAGGTCTTGCCCGCATCGCGGCTGCGGTAGACGCCATCGCCCGGCATGATGTTGCCGCGGATGGCCTGTTCGCCGGTGCCGATGAAGACGAGGTCGGGGTTGGTTTCCGAGACGGCGACCGCACCCACGGAGGCACTCGTGATCTGGCCGTCGGTGACCGGGAACCAGCTGACGCCGGCGTTCACCGTCTTCCAGAGGCCGCCACCGACGGCGCCGAAGTACGCCTCGTTCGGGCGCCCGCGCACGCCGCTCGCGGCGATGGAGCGGCCGCCGCGATCGGGGCCGATGCTGCGCCAGCGGTACTGCCGGAGCAGGGCGGAGTCGGGTGTCACGGCGGAGACCGCCGGGGCGGACGACCGGGGCGGGTCGGACCGGACCGGATCGGTCGCAGTGCCCCGAGTGATGGCGGCCGCGCCGGCTCCGAGCAGGAGCAGCGTCGACGCGGCGTTCGCGGCGAAGGAGGGGAAGAACGGCATGCCGTGAGCGGGGAAGAGGAGGGAAGCTCGGCGCGGCCCCGTGGCCGCACCCTGCCCATGATACGGCGAATCACCGATGCGCGCTGCTGGTCGCGCACGCGGCGGCGGTCGATGACCCGCTCGGAACCCGCAGGGCGTCCCGAGCGTGGTTATCGTGAAGGCTGGATGGCGCGCGCCCCTCCGGGTGCCGCCCGTGCCGATTGGCGCGACGTCGCGCCGCGTACTCGAACGCCACGTCATGCACTCAGTTCATCTCGACCGCTGGTCGCTGTCTCGTCTCCGTCGCCGGTTCGCCGATCGCGTGCTCGCAGGGGGCCTCATGGCGGTGCTGCTGCTCTGGCCGGCGCACGGCATCGCGGCGCAGTTCGGCTTGCCCAAGCCGGCGGCGCCCGAGTCCACGACCGACAGCGCGCGGAGCCCGATCGTCGTCTCGCCCGCCTCGCCGCGTGCGGCGGTGTCGGCGTTTTTCGATCTCAGCCGACAAGGTTCGTACGAGGAGGCGGCGCTCTATCTCGAGGTGCCGAGCGCCTTGCAGTCGCGGCGTGCCGAGTTGGCGCGGCGTTTGCGCGAGGTGCTCGACCAGCGGCTCTGGGTGGATCTCGAGCGGCTTTCACCTGTCGCGGAAGGCGATACGAGCGACGGTGATGTGCGGCGTGATCGTGTCGGCGAGATCGCGGGGGCTGGTGGTGTGTCGCAGCCGGTGATGTTGCGCGCGGTGCGGGACTCGTCGGGACGCCACTGGGCCTTTGACGCCGCGACGGTGGCGCGCATCGATGCCTGGTATGATGCGTTGCCGGATGCGTGGGTGCGTGGACGTCTGCCGGCCGCGCTGCTGCGGGAGGGGCCGTTCAACCTGTATCTCTGGCAGTGGCTCGGCATGCTGCTCGCGTTGGCTGTGAGCCTGGTGCTCGCGGCCGTGCTGGCACTCGCGGCTCGTTGGCTGCTTGGGCAACTCACAGCGCGCACCTCGTCGGAGTGGGATGACCTGATGGTGCAGCGACTGCGTGGGCCGTTCCGCCTGTGGCTGGTGGGCGTGCTGGCGAGTCCGCTCTTCGGCGTGCTCGGGCTCAATGTGCGTGCGTCGTCGATCGTGGCGGCCACGGGACGCGGCATCGTGATCGCGGCGATCTTCTGGGCGGTGCTGCGCGTGATCACTGTGGTGCAGGATCACCTGCTCACCGGTGCGTGGGCCACGAATCAGCCGCAGGCGCGCACGCTGATCCCGCTGCTCGCGCGTATCCTGCGCGTGACGGTGGGCGTGCTCGCGCTGCTGGTGGTGCTGTCGCAGTTCGGCTACTCGGTGAGTGCGCTGCTGGCCGGTGTGGGCATTGGTGGTGTCGCGCTCGCGCTCGCCTCGCAGAAGACGGTCGAACACATGTTCGGCTCGGTTTCACTCGCGGCCGACAAGGTGTTTCGCGTAGGCGACTACGTGCGCATCGGCGATCTCGAGGGCACGGTGGAGCGCATCGGCCTGCGGTCCACGAGCATTCGCACGCTCGCACGCACCATCGTGCGCATTCCCAACGGACGGCTCGCGGAAGAGCGGATCGAGAGCTTTGGTGAGCGCGATCGGTTCTTCTTCGGGCACGACATCGGCGTCACCTACGACACCACGACGGCCCAGCTCCGGCAGATCGTGGACGCGATCACCGCACGCTTGCACGAAGAGCCCACGCTCTGGACCGAGACCGTCATCGTGCGGACGGTCGCGTTTGCGGATTCCGCGATCACGCTGCGTGTGCGTGCGTGGTTCGAGGTGCCCGACTTTGCGGCGTTCCTCGCGGTGCAGCACGAGCTGCTGCTGTCGATCCGCGAAATCGTGGAGACGCAGGGGTCGAGCATCGCGTTTCCGTCGCGCACGGTCTACCACGTGTATCCCGGCGGGGAGGACACCCCCGCGCACTTGCCGCCGCACGCCGACTGATGGGCGGCAGTCCGCAGTACGCTTCCGAACTTGCGGCCACGCTGCTGCAGGGCGTCATCACGACGGGGCTGGCCGCGCTCTGCTGGCAGCTCTACCGCCGGTACCGCAGGCCCTGGTTCGCGTGGTTCGCGATGGCGTGGAGCGTGTATGTGCTGCGCCTCGCGTGCATCGCGAGCTTTCTGCTCACCGACGAGTACGCGTGGTTGTACTGGCACCAGGTGACCACGGGGTGGACCGCGCTCATTCTGCTCTGGGCGTCGCTCGTGTTTTCCCGGCAACCGCGCCGCCGGCCATGGCACGCCGCGCTGCTGCTGTTCCCGCCCGTGTGGTCGTACATCGCGATCTACGTGCTCGATCACTTCCTCTGGGCCGCGCTGCCGTCGGTGCTGTTCCTGTCGTTCGCGACGGCGTGGACGGGGTGGGTGTTCTGGCAGTATCACCGCGTGGCGTCGTCGATTGGCGCGCGTCTGTTGGCCATCGCGTTCGGGCTCTGGGCGCTGCACCATCTCGACTATCCGTTCCTGCGCGCGCAGGGCGCGTGGACGCCGTGGGGCTACTACCTCGACATCTGCTTCGAGCTGCTCGTGGGTGCGGGCGTCGTGCTGCTGGTGCTCGACGATCTGGGTCGCGGCGTGCGCGCGCTTTCGGCGCTGTCGGGTGACCTGCAGCGCAAGCGCGATCAGGATGCACTGCTCGATGGCTTGTTGCGCCGGCCGCTCACGCTCCCCGGCGTGCGTGGCAGCGCGATGTTCGTGTTCGACGAAGCCGGCGTCGGGGCGGACGCGGGGCGGGAACACGACGGGCGCCTCGAAGGCGCATCGGCCGTTCGCTCGAACGCCGCCGGTCGCTTCACGCGAGGCACCGGAGCCTGCGACACGTGGGCCGAGCGCGCACCGGAGCCCGAGGTGCGCGACGCGCTCAATCGACTGCACGCGACCGGCGCACCACAGGTGGCCGTTGCGCCGCTCGATCATCCGTACGTCACCGCGCTGCCGGTCACGCGCGAGCAGCGTGTGGTCGCGGCGCTCGTGATGGCGAGCGATGTGCGCAATCCGTTCACCGCCCTCGACGATGACTTTCTGCGTGCGCTCGGTCAGCAGGTCGGCGCCTCGCTCGAACAGGCGGATCTCGATCGGCAACTCGCCGAACGCACCGAGGATCTGGAGCGGCTCTCGGCACGCATGGTGCGGCAGCACGAAGACGAGCGGCGACGTCTGTCGCGCGAACTGCACGACGAAACGGCGCAGGTGTTCAGTGCGGTGAAGATGCAGCTCGAGTCGCTGCGCCCCGGCTTGGGCGACGCGCAGGCACCGCGTGTGGATCGACTGCTGCAGCTGGTCGATACCGGCATCGCAAGCATTCGCAGCGTGACGAACGATCTGCGCCCATCCATGCTCGATGATCTGGGGCTCGTGCCGGCGTTGCGGTCACTCGTGCACGAGGTGTCGGAGCGCGCCGGGCTGCGCGTGTCGTTCTTTGCGGCCGATGTGGTGCCGGCGCTCTCGGCGGACACGGAGCTCGCGCTCTTCCGCGCGCTGCAGGAAGCACTCTCGAATGTCGTGCGGCACGCGGGCGCGCAGGAAGCCCACGTGTCGCTCGATGTGCGCGATGGCGCCGTCCGTCTCGTGGTGCGGGACGATGGGCGTGGGCTTCCGGTGGATGCGAAGGGCCAGGTGCGTACCGATCACGGCCGCATGGGACTGACGGGCATGCGCGAGCGCATTCTCGCCGTGCATGGCACGGTGCGCTTGCGCAACGCCACGCCGGGTACCGAGGTTAGTGTCATGGTGCCATTGCCTGCGATGACGAGGACGGCCTGATGGGAGCCGCATCCAGTACGGCCACGCGCGTGCGCGTGATGCTCGCCGATGACCACGCGCTCGTTCGCGAAGGGCTGCGCCATGTGCTCGACGCCGAGCCCGGGCTCGAAGTGGTCGCCGAGGCGGCCAACGGAGTGGAGGCCGTGCGACTCGCGCTCGAGCATCAGCCCGACGTCGTGGTGCTCGACATCACGATGCCGGAGGAGAACGGGTTGCGCGCGGCCGCTCGGCTGCGTGAGCAGCTCCCGAGCGCCAAGATCCTCATGCTGAGCATGCACGACAACGCCGAGTACGTGCGCGAGGGCATGCGCATCGGCACGCACGGCTACATCCTGAAGGACAGCGCCGGAGAAGAACTCCGTGCCGCCATTCGCGCCGTGCACGCTGGCGGCACGTTCTTCAGTCCGTCGGTGGTGCGTCGCCTCACGTCGGCGCCCGAGACCGCGAGTCCGCCGCCGGCTCAGACGTTGCTCGGGCAGCTGACACCACGCGAACGTGATGTGCTGCAGGGCATCGTGGCCGGTCACACGAACAAGGCCATCGCGGCGCAGCTGGGCATTTCGCGTCGCACCGTCGAGGCGCACCGCGAAAGTCTCATGCGCAAGCTCGAGATTCACACCGTGGCGGGCCTGACCCGCTTTGCGCTCGACGCGGGGCTGTCTCCCGAGGCGTGAGACGCGCGTTCGCTCAGGGAGGCGACGGCGCGGGAGCAGCGGGTGACGTCACTCGACCCGGTGGGTAGACGATCGCGGCGTCGTGCAGGGTGCCCGTGATCCATCCGGTCTTGTGCGCGACGGGCGTCCCCGTGGGCAATCCCGCGGGGATCTCGTCGTTGTAGTGCTGCGCGAGCAGCACCTGGCGCAGGAACGCCGTACCGCTCGGTGACGCGGCGCGCCCGCGTTCGATGGCCTCGAGGATCGAGGCGAGATCGTTGGCCGTGGTGACGTTGTTGCGGCCAGCGCGGTAGGCCGGCCCATCCTCGACCCCACGATAGACGAGCGTCTGCGTCGCGCCGAGGGACCGCATCGTGGCCGTGATGCGCGCTGGATCGAGGCGGGCGATGAGCGCGTTCGTGGCGAGGTTGCTCGAATGCGTGATCATGCGTTCGCCAAGCCAGCGCAGCGGCACCGGTTCCCCGACACGCGCGTACACGCTGCTGTCGGAATCATCCGCCGGATCGAGCTGGTAGAGCGAGCTGTCCATGATCGAGGCGAACCGGTTCACCAACAGGAGCGGATCGTCGAGCGAGAGCCGACCCGCCTCGGCCTCGCGCACCAGATCGATGAGCACGGGCACCTTCATGGTGCTCGCAGCGTGCATCACGACATCGCCGCGCAGGGAGAGGGAGGCGCCGCTGCCGAGGTCGCGGATGGCGATCGCGACCTCCGCACCGGGCTGGCGCGCGATGCGCCGCTCGAGTTGCACACGCAGGGCGGCGAGCGGCTCCGAGGTGGGCGATTGCGCGGGAGCGAGGTGTGGCACGAGCAGCAATCCGGCGAACACGAGGGAGGGAAGGGCGGCGAGGCGCATCCGGCAACGCTGCACCACGCCGCCCGCGGCGGCAAGCGGTTGGGTCCGGGTATCGTGGCCCGCCCGATCGGGGTACTTTCCCGAGATGTCTTCCGTCCGCTCTCCCCTTCGGTCGGCAGCCTGTGCGGTACTCGCCGGGGTCTCCCTGGCGGCGTGTCAGCCCGGACTGCGACCGCTCACGGCGCCCGAGTCGACACCGGCCCCACGGGCGGCCGACGCCAGCGAGCAGGCGCCCAAGGCGCCCAGCACTCGTGTGTCGCAACCTGCAGCAACGCCGCGCACGTCGGCGCCGGCCAACGCGACGACGCGCGGCGCGGCGCGCTCGTCCGGGCCGTCTCCGGCGGTGACGTTGCCAGCGTCCGGCGAGCCGGACGCGCTCATGCGCACGGCCACGAGCGTCTTCGGCGATTCCACGTACTTCGACGGTGTCCCCGACGGCGCCCTCGCCGACGAGGTCACCTGGGACATCGATGTGCGCTCGTACGAAACACACGAGCGCGTCGAGTACTTTCTCAATCGTTTTGCCGGTCCCTCGCGCGATTGGATGTCGCGGGCGATCACGCGCGGGACACGCTACGAGCCGATGATCCGGCTCAAGATGCGTCGCGCCGGGCTGCCCGAGGATCTGCATTACCTCGCGCTCATCGAGAGCGGGTACGACCCGCACGCCTATTCGAGCGCTGCGGCCGTGGGGATGTGGCAGTTCATGACCGCCACCGGCAAGAGCGTGGGGCTGCGCGTGGACTGGTGGGTGGACGACCGACGCGATCCGGCGCGCTCCACCGACGCCGCCATTCGCTTCCTCTCCGATCTGCAGTCGCAGTTCGGCTCGCTGTATCTCGCGGCCGCCGCGTACAATGGCGGACCTGGTCGCGTGGCGCGCGGGCTCACCCGGTTCTCCGAAGCGATCGGAGACGTCGAAGGCGACGACAAGTTCTTCGCGCTCGCCGAGCAGGACTATCTGTACAGCGAGACGAAGAACTACGTGCCGAAGCTCATCGCGGCGGCGCTCGTGGCGAAGGAGCCGGAGAAGTACGGACTGTCGGTGGAGCGGCTGCCGGCCTTCGGGTACGACTCGGTGCTTGTGGACGCCGGGACGTCGTTGAGTGCGGTTGCGCGGGCGGGCGGTCTGCCGCTCGATTCGCTCACCGAACTCAATCCGGCCATTCTGCGCGGTGTCGCGCCGCCCGATCGCGCGGAGTGGATCCGCATCCCGCGCGGCACCGATTCGCTCGTCGCGGCCACCTACGCCGCCATGCTGCCAGAGGAGCGCCTCGGTTGGGTGGAGGTGACGCCGGAGCGCAACGAGACCGTCGCCGCGCTCGCGAAGCGGTACGAGATCACGGCGCGTGAACTCGAGTGGTACAACCCGGGGCTCCGCCGGACGCGCAGCGGCGCGATCGTGTCCGATCAGGTGGTGCGCGTGCCCAAGCGCGAGGCGATCGTCGCGGCGCGACCGGTCGCCGACCCGGCCATCGAGCGCTACGCGAGCACCACCTCGACCGGTGTGCACGTGGTCCGACGCGGCGACGTGCTCGGCACCATCGCGAGTCGCTACGGGATGACGGTCTCGCGTCTCAAGTCGCTCAATCGCCTGCGCAGCGACCGGATTCGCGTGGGACAGACACTGGTCGTGCGCGGGACCAGCTCGGCGTCTGCGACGCGCACCGCGTCGACGGCGAGTGGTCGCGCGACCACCACGCGGCGGGCGCCCGCCGCTCCCACCACGCACACCGTCCGTCGCGGTGAGGTGCTGGGCACGATCGCCGACCGCTACGGACTGACGGTGTCGCGACTCAAGTCGCTCAATGGTCTCAAGTCGGACCGCATCCGCGTGGGGCAGAAGCTGAAGGTGACGCGGAGCTGACGCGGCGGGGAGCCGAAACACGAACGGGGCGCGGACCAGAGTCCGCGCCCCGTTCGGCATTCGTGACGAGCAAACGGTCGATCAGTCGATCACGCCCCGTCCGCGGTATCCGCGCATGAGGATGCGATCGTATCCGTTGGCCGGATCCTCCCCGCTCTCGAGCGCGGCCTGGACGGCCGCCGGCCCACGGTTGTACGTCAGCAACGCGAGGCGAAGGTCGCCGTCGTGTTCCCGAATGAGCCCACGCAGGTACCGGAACCCGATGCGCAGGTTGGTGGCGGGGTCGGTGAGCTCTTCCGCCGTGATGCCGGGCTGGAAGTACCGCGCCGTGCCCACCATGAGCTGCGTGAGCCCGATCGCGCCTGCGTGACTCACCACGTTCGGATCGAATCGCGACTCGAGCTTGACGAGCCGGAACGCCAGTTCGGGCTCGATCTTTTCCTCGATCGCGATGTCGTGGATCTGGCGGGCCAGCTCCATCGAGATGCGATAGCGGCGCGCGTATGTGAACGCCTGATTCCAGCGGAGCAACTCACCGGCCGAGCCGTCAGGGCCGGCAAGCACGTTCCTGAGGCGCCACGGACCGCTGCGCACCGGTCGGGCGAGCACATCACCCGGATGCCGCCAGAGCGGAGCCAACTCGAGCGATTCGCCCGAGGCGGCCGCCGTGGTCGGCGGGGACTGCGGCCGGCTCGCGAGCTGGACGACGGCGACGGCCACGAGGCCGGCTACCACCGCACGTGCTGCGGCACGGCGAAGACTGCTATACGTCATGGACCCTTCCAATCAGCGAGTCAGGAGGCGTCGACGTGGTGCCTGCTACGCGATGCGCGTGTCGCCAACGGCTCGACCCGCTACGTCTCCTTCACGTAGTCGCCGTGCACACCGCCGCGCTTCTCGCGCAGGTGCACGTCGCCAATCACCATGTCACGGTCGACCGCCTTGGCCATGTCGTACACCACAAGTAGTGCGACGGTCACGGCAGTCAGCGCCTCCATTTCCACCCCGGTTCTGGCGGTGGTTCGTACCGCTGCTTCGACGAGGACGCCGGGCAACGATTCTTGAACGCTAACCGAGACCTGGACCCCCGACAACGGGAGCGGGTGGCAGAGGGGGATCAGATCGGCGGTCCGCTTGGCCGCCATGATCCCCGCCAGGCGCGCGGTGGCGAGCACGTCGCCCTTCTTTAACGCGTTGTCCTGTATGAGCTTGCACGTTTCCGGGCGCATCCGGATGTGCCCCCGGGCCACGGCGGATCGGGTCGTTTCCGGCTTGTCGGAGACGTCCACCATGCGGGCCGCGCCGGCGGCGTCCACGTGGCTGAGGTGGTGTTCGCCGTCGCTCATGGCCGGGCCAGCAGGTCGGCCAGATCGTCGAGCAGCGCGGCTGTGAGCAGCTGCGGCGTGACGTTCTGCTGCGTGCGCAGCTTGTACGCTTCGAGTCGCGCGATCGCGATGGCACATCGACGCGCGTGGCGTTCGAGTTGGGCGTCGATCGCGTCGCGGATGCGCTCGTGCAGCAGACCACTGAGCGCGTCGAGTGCGTCGGCGTACGCGCCACGGGCTTTCGACACGCCCGTGGCCGCGGCGACGAGCGCGCGTTGCGCGTCGCCGTCCGGCGATCGGGGCGCGAGCGCCGCGTCGAGCAACTGTCGGGCGGCATCGCGCGCGTCGGCGCCTGCGGCGTCTTCGAAGAGCCGGCCCGGACAGCCACCGGCCTGCGCGAGCATGGCCGAATCGTCGGCGGTGCCACGCCCGAGTCGCGCCTGCACCGCCTCGTCGCGCAAGAACGCGTGCATGTCGTGCGGCGACAGCGGCGCGATGCGCAGCGTGACCACACGCGAACGGATCGTGGGGAGCAGGGCGCCGGGCTCGCTGCTCGTGAGGATCAAGGTCGTCCCCTCCGGCGGCTCTTCGAGCAACTTGAGGAAGGCGTTGGCGGCCTGATCGGCCCCCTCCTGCGACACCATCCGTTCGGCATCACCAATGACAAACACCGCGCGAGACGCCATCGCGGGTCGCTTCGACGCCGTCTGCACGATGGCGCGAGACGTGGCCACGTAGAGCGCATCGAGACCGCTCGACGCAGCCCACAGCCCCTGGGCCTCCATGCGTTCGGCGATCACATCCGCGAGGTCGGCGCGCACGTCATCGGCCGACGCATCGCCGTCCTTGAGCCGCGGTCGGGGGAAGTACCAGTGGAGATCCGGGTGCTGCAGTCGCAACGCGTACCGGCAGTGGGGGCAGGTGCCGCACGGTTCGATCGGCTCCGCGACGCCCGCGTCCCATCGGTCGGCCTCGGTACACAACAGGCGCTGTCCGAGCCAGAGCGCGAGTCGCTGCTTGCCCACCCCACGTGGCCCGGTCAGCAGCAGACTGGAGGGCAGGCGACCGGCGCGATGCGCCGCGGCGAGCCGACGACGCAGCGCCTCGTGGCCGAAGAGTGGGCGGAGCGACATCATTCGAATATGGCCATCTCCCCTGCTCCGAGCGAGGCATTCCCCTCCGAGACGCGCTCGTTCGCGTCCTTCCGCGCCCCACGACCCAGCTGGCCGCTCGCCCTCGGCGGCGCTCTCGCCTTGTCGTGGTTGGTCGCCGGCGCGCTGTCGGCGCAGGCGACGCCGACGAGCGAGCCACCGCGCGTACGCGCCCGCGCGCTCGGGGTTGCGCCCGGCGTGTTTGCCCCGGGGGCCCACAATGCGATCACCGATGTGCTCGGGGTGCGAGTCGGGCATGCCACCGTGCGCAAGGGCGACTCGCTGCGTACGGGTGTCACGGTGATCGTGCCGCACGGGGGCGACCTCTATCGTGAGCGGGTGCCCGCCGCCGTGCACGTCGGCAACGGCTTCGGCAAGCTGCTCGGTGTCACGCAGCTGCGTGAACTGGGCGAACTCGAGACGCCCATCGCGCTCACTTGCACGCTGTGCATCTGGCAGGTGGGCGACGCGCTCGCGCAGTGGATGCTCACGCGACCGGGCCTCGAGAACGTGCGCTCCATCAATCCGGTGGTGGGCGAGACGAATGACGGCGGCCTCAACACGATTCGGACGCGCCCCGGGCTTGGCGACGCACTGCGCCGTGCCTTGACCGCGGCCGATACGGGCGCGGTGGCCGAGGGCAGTGTGGGCGCGGGTACGGGGACGAACATGTTCGGCTGGAAAGGCGGCATCGGCACGAGTTCTCGGCGACTCCCCGAGGATCTCGGTGGCCACACCGTGGGCGTCCTGGTGCAGGGCAACTTCGGCGGGGTGCTGCAAGTGCTCGGGGCCCCGATGGGTCGCGAACTCGGGCAGTTCGCGTTTCAGCGGTCGGTCGCTCCGAGCGGCCGAGGCCCGGGCGACCCGAATGCGGAGGTGGGCGACGGGTCCATCATGATCGTGGTGGCCACGGATGCCCCGCTGAGTGATCGCAACCTCGAGCGCGTGGCCGCGCGCGCAATCATGGGACTCGCGAGGACCGGCTCGAGCGCCTCGAACGGGAGTGGCGACTACGTGATCGCGTTCAGTACGGCGGCCTCCGTGCGGCGAGGGGTGACGAGCGCGCCACTCACCACCACGGAACTCGCGAATGACGATGCGAGCGCGCTCTTCCAGGCCACGGTCGAGGCGACCGAGGAGGCCATCTACAATGCGCTCTTCATGGCGACGACCGAGCGCCTCGGCACGCGGCGCGTCGACGCGATTCCGCTCGACCGGGTACGTGAGGTGCTGGGCCGCTACAACGTCACCAACCGACCTCGCTAGTTTGTGCGCATGCCGACACCGTCTCCCTATCGTTCGCTCCCGGCGCCGCGTCGCGTCGCACTCGTTCAGACTGCCGTCACGCTGCACAAGGAGGCGCGCGCGAAGTTCGTGCAGCGCATCGTCTCGCGTGGCGGCGGCTTTCGTCCGGCGGTCGTGCTCACGTGGCCGGCCGAGCGGCTGGCGCGTGAGGTGGTGCGCCTCGGTGCGGAGAGTGCCGCCGATGAGCTCGAGCTGCTGCAGTTGCTGTACGTCGATCTCGAACCGGCCATCCAGATCACGTTCCTCGATGCGGTGGGCGTGTCGCACGAGAACGGAGTGATCGCCGAGTCGGCCGAGGCGCCGTACGGAACGGCCGACGCCGTCGCCGCGGGCGTGGCAGCGGTGCGCACGGCCCACGGCGAGGATGGCGAGCGCTACCTCGCGGCGTTGCTCAAGTACAACGCCGAGGCGTGGCCCGGGATCGCGGCGGCGCTCGAGGCGCGCTGAGTGGTCGCGTTGAGGTCGGCGAGGATGCCGCGCGCTGTCGCGGCACCGCCGGCACCGTCGCCGCGCAGGTCGAGCGTCCGACCCGACGCATCATGCAGCAGTACGCGATTGCCCACACCGCGCACCGTCGCCCACGGATCGTGGGCGTGAACACGGACCGGGCGAATATCCGCGCGCACACCGGACTCGGAACGTTCGAGACGTGCGATCACACGCACGCGGTCACCGCGTGATGCCGCGTAGCGCGTCCAGCGTGCGACGGCCGCGTCCACGCCGCGTCGCGTGACGACGAGTTCGCGCGGCGTTACGCCGAACGCGAGCCAGCCAAGGATGCGCACCTTCGCTTCGGCGTCACGCCCGTCGAGATCACGCGACGGATCGGCTTCGGCGTAGCCGGCCTGTTGTGCGGCGCGCACGGCGTGGTCGAGCGTCGCGCCGTCGCTGATCGCATCGAGCACGAAGTTCGTCGTGCCGTTGAGGATCGCGTCGATGCGTGTGATCGGCGGCGCGTCGCCCCACGATCGCAAGGTGCGAATGATCGGCACCCCCGCCGCGACGGCGGCCTCGAAGTCGAAACGTCCGCCGTGCGTATCGGCGAGGTCGAGCAGTTCGGGGCCGTGTGCGGCAACCAGTTCCTTGTTGGCCGTGATGACATGCAGGCCACGACGCAGCCCGCGCCGAGCGAGTGTGAGCGCGGGCTCGATGCCTCCCAGCGCTTCGATGAGCACGTCGGGGGCCTCGGTGAGCAGCGCATCCGGATCGGCGGTGACCGCGCGTGGCGCGACGAGTGCGGCGTCGGTCGCGGCGCGCAGACCGGGGCGCGCTCGGTGCACATCACGCACGAGCACGCGTGTGATGTGCGGCGCATGGCGCGTGTCGAGCGCCAGCGCGGTGGCAACGGCGTCACCGACCACACCGCATCCGGCCAGTGCGAGACGCCGCGTGTGCTGCCGCGTGCGCGACGCCTCGCGCGTGTTGCGCGTCTCCTGCCCGTCACGCGCGCTCGTGAGCGCGCGCGCGTGTGAGCGTGCCAGTGCCTCACTCACGAGCGTGCCGACACGCTCGCTCTCAAGGAGAAACGCATCGTGCCCGTGGTCGGACACAATGCTCTCGTAGCGTGCGCCGATGGCGCTGGTCCACGCACGCACCACGTCGTCCGGATAGAGCAGATCGCCGGGAATGCCGACCCCGGTGACGCGCTCGGCCACCGGGCCGAGTGCGTCGGCGAGCGAGCCGCGCCCGCGCGCCACATCGTGCCGATCCATGGCGTCGATCAACACGCGATAGCTGCCCGCCGAGAAGCGCTCCACGAGGCGTTCACCGTGATGTGCGAGCCACGTGGCCACGGCGTGTGTGCCCTCCTGCTGCCGGCCGGCGAATCGGGACTCGAGCCCCGATGGTGCGCGATAGCTGAGCATGCCCGCCATGCGCGCCAGGGCGAGTCCGTCGTGCGCGCCGCCGATGGTGAGGGCGGTGCGCATGATGGCGTGCCAGCCGGCCCCGAGTGCGGTCTGCGCAGCAGGCGCGGCGAGCACGAGTACTTCCCGGCAACGTGCTGGTTGCAGCGCTGCCAGTTCGAGCGCGACCATGCCACCGAGCGACCCACCCACGATGAGCGCGGGCGCGTGCACCTGCAACGTATCGAGCAACGCCCAGAGCGCAGCCGCCTGGTCACGGGTGCTGAGGTCCGGAAAGCCGTTGGCCGACTCCGCGGCAGGGCCCGTGCTGCCGTAGCACCCGCCAAGCACATTGGCGCACAGCACGGCGACGTGTTCGGTGTCGAGCGCTCGCCCGGGTCCGATCAGCTCCGGCCACCAGGTGTGCACATCCGGCGTTCCGGTGAGGGCATGGGTGACGAGCACCAGATTGTCGCGAGCGGCGTTGAGCCGACCGAGCAGCGTGTACTGCAGCGCCGGCGCGGGCAACACCACGCCGCTCTCGAGCGTGAGCGGCGGTAGCGGCGCTCGCTCACGCTGCACAAGAAACGGGGGGATGGTCGGTGCGCCGGTCTGCGCCGCCGATCGCGGTGGGCGCGGCGCGTGACGTGCGGTCACGGCAACGCGGGAACGGAGCGTGGCGCTCATGCGGTCCTCGCGGTGACGGCGTGGTG
>JALOPN010000362.1 GCA_025453875.1 Gemmatimonadaceae bacterium
CCCGCGCGATAGTCGGCGTCCTGTGCGGCGAACAGTTCAAGACTCGGCGCGCTTACCACGCGCACGCGCACCCCGTCGTTCTCGAGCATCGCGGCGGCGTTGAGGGCCACCGACACTTCGCTGCCGGTGGCGATGAGTACGACCTGCGCTGCGCCGTGCTCCGTCTGGTGCAGCACATACGCGCCGCGCGCCATGCCACTGCGCGCACGATCGGCGATGTCGAGCCACGGCAGCTTCTGACGCGACAGCACGAGCGCGACCGGTCCACCGCGGTGCTGCACTGCGATCTTCCACGCATCGGCCACTTCGGCGGCGTCGGCCGGCCGAAGCACGGTGAGCCCGGGGATGCAGCGCAGCGAGGCGAGGGTCTCGATGGGCTGATGCGTGGGACCGTCTTCGCCCAGACCGATGGAGTCGTGCGTGAAGACGTAGATCACCTGCTGCTTCATGAGCGCGGCCAGACGAATGGCCGGCCGCATGTAGTCGGCGAAGACGAGGAACGTGCCGCCGTACGGAATGCACCCACCGTGCAGTGCGATGCCGTTCATGATCGCACCCATCGCGTGCTCACGAATGCCGTAGTGCACGTAGCGACCGTCCGGATGTTCGGCGCTGAACGCGCGCTCCCCCTTGAGTTGGGTCAGGTTCGAGCCGGTGAGATCGGCGGACCCACCGAGCAACTCGGGGATCACCGGCGCGAGTGCCGCGAGGACCGCGCCGCTTGCGGCACGACTCGCCACGCTTCCCGAGGCCGCGTCAAACACCGGGACCTTCTCTTCCCATCCACCGGGGAGCTCACCCGCGAGTCGCCGCGTCAGTTCGGCGGCAAGCTCCGCGTGGGCCGACGCATACGCATCCCAACGGGCACGCCACGCAGCGTGCGTCTCCGCGCGTTCCGCGACCGCATCGTGCCAGTGCGCCGCGGCATCCGCCGGCACGTGGAACGCCTCCGCACTCGGCCAGCCGTAGACCTGCTTCGTGAGCGTGATTTCGGCCGCGCCGAGCGGTTCGCCGTGTGCCTTCGCCGTGTCGGCGCGATTGGGTGAACCGAAGCCGATAATGGTCTTCGTGATGATCAGCGTGGGGCGCTGCGTCTCGGCCTTGGCCTCGGCGATCACGCGATCGATCGCGTCCTGATCATTCACGTCATCGAGCGTCAGCACCTGCCAGCCGTAGCCGGTGAAGCGCGCGTGGACGTCGTCGCTGCAGGTGAGGTCGGTGCGCCCGTCAATCGTGATCTGGTTGTCGTCGAAGAACCCGATCAGCTTGCCGAGCCGCATGTGACCCGCAAACGATGCCGCCTCGTGCGAGATGCCTTCCATGAGGCACCCGTCACCAGCAATGAAATACGTGTAGTGATCGATGATGTCGTGGCCGTCGCGATTGAAGCGTGCGGCGAGATGCTTCTCGGCGAGCGCGAAGCCGACCGCGTTGGCGATGCCCTGACCGAGCGGGCCGGTGGTGGTCTCGACACCGGCCGTGTGGCCGAACTCCGGGTGACCCGGCGTCTTCGAGCCCCACTGACGGAAGGCCTTCAAATCGTCGAGCGACACGTCGTAGCCGGCGAGATGCAGCGACGCGTAGAGCAGCATCGACGCGTGGCCAGCCGAGAGCACGAAGCGATCCCGATCGGTCCAGTCGGGGGCGGCCGGATCGTGGCGCAGGTGACGCGTGTAGAGCGCGTAAGCGAGCGGAGCCAGCGCCATCGGCGTGCCCGGGTGTCCCGACTCGGCCTGCTGTACCGCGTCCATGGCGAGGGTGCGGACGGTATCGACCGCCAGGCGAACGGTGGCGGGGGACGCACTCACGGCAGAAACGGACACGGACGACTCCGACGGGCTCGGGACAGGGCGATCAGGGCGGACGGGGCGCGTCCGACGAGTCCGGACCGCGCCCCACAACAAACCTGAAAGCTAGCCGATTGGTGTCCGTCGTGCGCCGCGCCGCGCCGCCACGGTTCAGCCGGCGCGCGCGAGGTAGCGTTCGGCCGTGAGGTGCAGGTGGTGCTGCGCGTGGCCGGCGATCATCCAGGCAAACCCGCGGGCGGAAACGTCGCCGCCGCCGGTCGCGGCCCGGCGCGCGAGGGCGTTCTGATCGAGGGGGTCGAGCAGCTGCAGCGTGGCCGCGCGCACGGCGCCGAACTCGGTGATGATCGATGGCAACGTGCGTGAAGACGCCCCCGAGTAGGGCACCCAGGCGTCCTGGTCGAACCCGGGGAGCAGGGTGCGATCGGCGCGTGCGGCGCGCAGCAGGCGATAGGCGAAGACGCGCTCGGTGTCGACGACATGCACGAGCGACTCGGCGAGCGTCCACTTGCCGGGGGCGTGCAGGTCGGCCAATTGCAGTCGCTCGAGCGCGTCGGCGGCGCACTGCACATAGGTGCCGGCGTAGGCCGGGACTTCATCGGACGCGGGGCGCGGAACAGGCTGACGTGACATGGGCGCGGTGACGCGGGCACTTCGTCGGACGCGGGGCGCGGAATGGGCTGACGTGACATGGGCGCGGTGAAGGTCAGAAGCTGATGCCGAAGAGTAGCGCGCGCAGCGCGTCCCGACAGGCCTGTGCGGCCTCCGTCGAGGGCGCGCGAGTCGCGCCGTGCCGCCGCCGCGGCCCCCGACCGTCTGCAGTGCCTCGCGCAGCACTCGACCGCAATCGAGTCCCGTGTCGTCGCTGGCGGCGAGCAGCAACGCGGGTGGATGCTCGCTCATCGCGAGGTAGACGGCCTGCCCACACGCGATGATCTGTTGGGCGAGCAGCTGTCGCTCCTTGACCGGCACCTCGTCCTTCGCGCAGACGATGATGCGCCGGCCGGTCGCGTCCGGCACGGTGGCCGCGTGCAGCGCGCGCGCCTCGTGCGCCGTGAGCTGTTCGGTGAGCAACGTGAGGCGCTTCTCGAGCGTGCGACGTTCTTCGGCCAGCGTCCCCACGAGTCCGGGCAGTTCGTCGACGCCAGTGGACAGCGCGTGGCTCGCGGCGAGCAACAGTTCCATGTCGGCGCGTGCGCGTTGCACCGCGCGCTCACCACAGCGGAACTCGAGGCGTACAGTGCCGCGCGTACGTTCGGTGCGACGCAGCAGAATCGGGCCGATCTCGCCAGTGCGTGACACATGCGTCCCGCCGCATGCGTTGCGGTCGAGCCCTTCGATGGTGACGATGCGCAGGGCACCCGCGCGTTCGCTCGGCTTGCGCAGGCCGGTCGCCGTGGCCGCGTCTTCGAAGTGCACCGTGATCGGTCGATTCTCCATCACGTGCGCATTCACGCGGGCTTCGGCTTCGCGTAGCAGCGCCGCCGGCACCTCATCGGCACGCAGATCGAGCGCGCAATGATCGACGCCGATGTGCACGCTCACCGTGGGCCAACCATACACGTCCTCGAGCACGGCCGAGAGCAGGTGCTGCCCGCTGTGCTGCTGCCGATGATCACGTCGGCGCGCGGCGTCCACCTCGCCGCGGATCATTGCGCCCACGGCGTTCGGGAGCGGCGCGGCGAGATGATGCCAGACGAGGTCGTCTTCCTCAGTGACGTCCGTGACCGCGATGCCGCCGAGCACGCCACGGTCGTGCGGCTGGCCACCCGACGTGGGGTAGAAGGCGCTGCGATCGAGCGTCACGCGCTGCCGAGTGGCGTCGAGGGCGACGACGTGTGCGTCGAAGGTGAGCAGGTCGCTGTTGGTGTAGTACAGGCGGTCGGTCATCGAGAGCATGCGTGAGATGGGGCGCTTGACGGGCGACCGGGGCGTTCGTGAGGTTGCGGGCGATCGCCCACCTCACCGCCTCTCGCATGACGCGCCGCCAGAAGACTGTCCTCCTTCCCCTCGTCGGCGCCATGGTTGCGGCGGCGTGTGCCCCGTTGGGCTTCGGTGCGCGACCGCCGGCCCCGCCGCCGGTGATTGTCGACAGCACGCCGCCGCGCCCCGACTGGGTGGCGCCGCCGGCGGTCGCGGTCGAGCGCAGCGACGAGGCCACCCTCGAGCGGTTGATGCGATTCGGCGCCGTCTGGCACGCCGTCCGCTGGTGGCATCCGGATGTCGTGCAGGCCGGTCCGGCGTGGGACACGGCCTACCTCCGCCACGTCGAGCGAGCGCGTGAGGCGCGCGATGATGCCGCGTTTGCCGATGCGGTCGCGGCACTACTCGGCGAACTCAACGATCCGGCGTCGCGCGTGGTGCGAGGCGACACGACGCGTGCGGCGACGTTCTCCGACG
>JALOPN010000062.1 GCA_025453875.1 Gemmatimonadaceae bacterium
GTCCACACGCCCGTTGGATTTGCGGAGCAGTGTCGTCGCCAGTGATGTGGCCGACACGATGGGAAGAAAGAGCGGACGGTGGAGCGGTGGCAGCGCATCGCCATGCACGCAAGCCGGATCGAACGTGAGCTGCATCGGTTCTGGTGCCGGTACGCCCTCGATGTCGAGCCGTAACGCCGCCGGTTGATGACGGGCGAGCGCGTCGAGTGCGCCGGGAATCTCGCGCGGAATGCCCGCGCCCATGATGACCACGTCCACGCCCGCGAGCATGGCACCGTAAAGGGACGGCAGTGTGGGCAGCTGCACCTTGGTGAGCAGGTTGATGCCCACCGGTTGCTCGTGCCCTTCGCGCGCCAGCCACACTTCCGCGAAGTTCGCGGCCACCGTGACGAGTTGTCGCGCGGGCGTACACACCTGCCGATACATCGGCAGCAGGCGATACGGTTCGCCCGGCGCACGACCACCGTCGCGAAACCATGTGTCGAGCAGCGTCTGGGCTCCGGGAATCGGCAGGTGCGACAAGGCGCGTCGCAGATGTCCGTCCGGGTCACCGTCCTGCAGTCGACGCACGAAGACGGTGTCGAGTGCGGTGCCGGAGATCACGCCGAGCTGTCCGGTGCGGCACACCGCGTTGGCGAGGCGCCAATCGGAGACGGCGATCCCCATGCCGCCCTGGATGATGCGTGGCAGATTCGAGGCGTCGAGCATGAGCAGCGAAGACGGGGGAAAGGGGGAAACGATGGTGAATCAGCTGGTGGTCACGCCGACGGCGCGACGCAGGCGACGTGGTTCGCGCAGGAGGTCCGCGAGGGACCGGCGGTCGAGCACGGCGAGAAACGCCTCGAGCGCTTCGTCCAGCACCGGCGGCAGCGCACACACCGGTGCGATGGGACACTGGTTCGTGGCGGCGTCGAAGCACTCGACCAACGTGAAGTTCTGCTCCGTCTCGCGCACGAGGCGTCCGAGCGGGATGTCGTCCGGCTCACGCACGAGCCGGACGCCGCCGCCGACACCGCGCGTCGTCTCGACGAGTCCCAATGCCGCGAGTCGCTGGACCACTTTGGTAAGATGATCGGCCGACATGCCCATGTGATCCGCGATCTCGCGCACGGTACTCGACCGGGCGTCGGTGGCGCCAAGGAAGATCAGGCAGCGCAGCGCATTGTCGGTGAACTTCGTCAGATGCATGGAGACGACGCGAGGAAGGACGAGGCCGCCGCACGGCGGCGTCAGGGGGAAGCGACGTCCTGTAATCTGGTACCAACCAAGCGGTGGCGGCTGTGACGTACCGTCGGGAAATCCCCGACCCGGTGACCGGGATTACTCCAATGGCAAAGCGGTACTCAACATGCAGCTTTGTCGAAGCCGGCATGCGGTGCGTGCTCGCTTCGCAGGTCACCATCTCCACTCCCCCCAGTTCTCTCGAGGACTTTCTCCATGCGCAACCGCCAGACGTTTGGCTGGATCGCCGCTACCGCGAGTGTCTCGCTCGTTGCCGGATACGGGTTCGGCTGCACACCCGCGTCGCGCCCCGGCGGCACCGTTGGTGCCGCCGGTGACGTCGCCTCGCAAGTCTACGTCGCGCCCGGCACGCACGACGAGTTCTACGCCTTCCTCTCGGGCGGCTTTTCCGGCCAGCTCAGCATCGTCGGGCTGCCGTCCGGTCGGCTGCTCAAGGTGATCCCGGTGTTCTCGCAGTATCCGGAGAACGGGTACGGCTACAGCGAAGAAACCAAGCCCATGCTCGAAACGAGCTACGGCTTCGTGCCGTGGGATGATCTGCACCACACGGCGCTCTCGCACACCGACAGCAAGGCCGATGGGCGCTGGATCTTCGTGAACGGCAACAACACGCCGCGCGTCGCTCGCGTCGACCTGACGCACATGGAGACGGCCGAGATCCTCGAGATCCCCAACACCGGCGGCAATCATGCGTCGCCATTCGTGACGGCGAACACCGAGTACGTCGTGTCGGCCTCGCGCTTCAGCATCCCCGTGCCCAACCGCGACATGCCGATCGCCGAGTACAAGGGCAACTTCAAGGGCGTGGTATCGTTCATCAACGCCAGCGAAGCGGGCAAGATGGACGTCGCCTTCCAGCTGATCGTGCCAGGCTTCAACTACGATCTGGCGCGCGCGGGCAAGGGCCCATCGAAGGACTGGATCTTCTTCACCTCGTACAACACCGAGGAAGCGGCGGAGAAGCTCGAGATCAACGCGTCGAAGAACGACAAGGACTTCGTGGCGGCGGTGAACTGGAAGCGGCTCGAGTCCTGTGTGGGTGAGGGCAAGGGCACGCGCATGGATGCGGACTACCGGCACAACGTGATGGACGAGTTCACGCGTGCCGGTCGCACGGAAACCAAGCGAAGTGTGATGACGATCCTGCCGTCGGCGTGCGAGGGCGCGATCTACTACATGCCGACGCCCAAGTCGCCGCACGGCGCGGACGTCGATCCGACGGGTGAGTACATCGTGGCCGGTGGCAAGCTCGCCACCGTGATCCCGGTGCACTCGTTCTCGAAGATGCAGCAGGCCATCAAGGACCAGGCCTTCGATGGTGATGCCTACGGCGTGCCGATCCTCAAGTACGAGGCCACGATCGCCGGAGAAGTGCAGGACCCGGGCCTCGGCCCGCTGCACACCGAGTTCGACGGCAAGGGGTACGCTTACACGTCGGTGTTCATCTCGTCCGAGATCGTGAAGTGGAAGCTGGGCACGTGGGAAGTCGTGGATCGTATCCCGACGTATTACTCGGTCGGTCACCTCATGATTCCGGGTGGTGATTCGCGCGAGCCGTTCGGCAAGTACGCGCTCGCGATGAACAAGATCACCAAGGATCGGTACCTGCCGACCGGCATGGAGCTCGCGCACTCGGCGCAGCTCTATGACATCAGCGGCGACAAGATGAAGCTGTTGCTCGACTTCCCCACGCACGGCGAGCCGCACTACGCCAACGCGCTGCCGGCGTCGCTCATCAAGGATCGGCAGGCGAAGTTCTTCCGTCTCGCGGAGAATCGGCACCCGCAGGTCGTGCGCGCCGCGAAGGAGACCGGCATCGAGCGTCGAGGCAAGACCGTGCACGTGCGCATGTCGGCCGTTCGCTCGAGCTTTTCACCCGACAACATCGAGGGCGTGCAGGTCGGCGACACGGTGCTCTTTCACGTGACCAACATCGAGCAGGATTGGGACGTGCCGCACGGCTTCGCGGTCATGGGGGCGACGAACGCCGAGTTGCTCGTCATGCCTGGTGAGACGCGGACACTCAAGTGGGTGCCGACGAAGGCAGGGATCCACCCGATGTACTGCACCGACTTCTGCTCGGCGCTGCACCAGGAGATGCAGGGATACGTTCGCGTCTCGCCAGCCGGATCAAGTGTCCCACTGACCGCCGTGTCCTCGCGTCGATCGCAGCAGATGGCCCGTCTCAACAGTGGCGAAGGCACCCCCGCTGAGCGGCGCGCACTGGAGCAGCTCCGCCCGGATCGCCCGCCGGTAACGACCGCGACGGACCCGCATGCAGCGCACCGCGGCACCTCGCCGCAGCGCTGACCCATTGACGAGCCGGCACCGTTCCCACGCTGGGTGGTGCCGGTGCTCGTCGCCTCCTCCTGACGGATCGATGCCATGTTGTCCACGTCCAACCGGATCCTGCTCGCGGCCGCGTCCCTGCTGCTCGCGCTCGCATTCGTCTTCCCGTTGTGGCGCATCGTCCTGCAGGCGCCGCAGTATCCCGAGGGCCTCGGCCTCGAGATACACGTGAACACGGTCACCGGCGTGAAGCCGCAGGATCTGCAGAACATCAACGGCTTGAATCACTACATCGGGATGAAGGCGATCGAACCCGACACCATTCCCGAACTGCGGCTCATGCCCCTCGCACTTGGCGCGCTGCTCGCGAGTGGCCTGCTGGTAGCGCTCGTGGGCCGTCGTACGCTGGCGCGCCTCTGGGTGGGTGTGTTCCTGCTCGGCGCTCTCGCCGGTGTCGCCGACTTCTGGTACTGGCAGTACGACTACGGGCACAACCTCGACGTCGAGAACGCGCCGATCAAGGTGCCGGGCATGACGTATCAACCGCCGCTCTTCGGAACGAAGAAGCTGTTGAATTTCACGGCCACCTCGTGGCCCGCGATCGGTGGGTGGGCGGCATTCAGTGCGCTGGCACTCGCGATTGTTGCGGTGACGCGACGGAACGACAGCACGGGTCGTGCGGTTCCGCGGGCCACCCGTCCGGCCCCGGTGGGGGCGTCGCTCCCCGTGGGGCCCTCGCGGAGCCTGACATGACACGCCTGCGACCCGCCAGCATTCTGTCGTTCGCGCTCACGGCGGCGCTGGCCGGTGCCCTCGCGTCCACCACCGCGTGCACGTCGGACGCACCGCGCGCGGTGGTGGAAGGGGAGGACCTCTGCGCCGAGTGCCACATGGGAATCGCCGACCTGCGCTTCGCAGCGCAGGCACGGACCAGCACCGGCAAGGTGTTGCTGTTCGATTCGATCGAGTGTCTGGCCGACTACCTCGCCGCCAGCGACAGCACGGCCGTGGCGTCGTTGCACGTGACGGACTACCGAGCGCCCGGGACCTGGCTGCCGGCCGCCTCTGCACAGTTTGTGCTCGACGGACGCATCGCGAGTCCGATGGGGCGTTCGCTCGCCGCGTTTGCCGCGAATGCGTCACCGGCGGCGCTTGTGGCGGAGCATGGCGGTCGCGTCGTGACGTGGGACGAGGTCCGCGCGCTGGTGGCGACGGGGCGTGTGACGTCGCCACACGCGCAGGCACATGCAGACGCGCACGCCCACGCGCACGCCCACGCACCGTGATCCCGATGTGCGCCGGCCTCGTCCGCGTGGTGGTGTCGGCAACCGCGCTGTTGCTCGGCACCGCCGCTGTCGCGTCGGCACAGCGCGACACAGCGCGTGTCCCCGTATCGAGCGATACCCTCATCGATGTCTCGCCGACCGGACCGATTCGGCGGGTGACGGACGCGCTCGCGCGCGTCGCGGATGGGGGGCGGATCCGCATCGCGGCGGGTGTGTATCGTGAGCCCACGCTGGTCGTGGAGCGCCCGGTGACGCTCGACGGCGCCAAGGGCGCCATTCTGGACGGGGAGGGGAAGCGTGGACTGCTGGTCGTGCGGGCGCCTTCGGTCACCGTGCGCGGGCTGGTCTTCCGCAACACGGGCTCCAGTCAAACGGAGGATCGCGCGGCCGTTCGCTTCTTCGAGGGCGCGGATTGCACGGTCGAGCACAACCGCTTCGAAGACACCTTCTTCGCGCTCCTGCTGCAGGAGATGCAGCGATGCGTCGTACGGCACAACGTGATGCGCGGTATGCGCGGGACCCAGAGCCGCACGGCCAACGGTGTGCACCTGTGGTCCAGCGAGGGCGTCGTGGTCGAGGACAACATCATCAGCGGCCACCGCGATGGCATCTATTTCGAGTTCGCGAGCGCGTCGGTGGCGCGTCGCAATACCGTGACCGGCAGCCTGCGCTACGGGCTCCACTTCATGTTCTCCGACGATTGTCGCTACGAGGCCAATCGCTTCGAGGCGAACCAGGCGGGGGTCGCAGTGATGTATGCCAAGCGCGTGCACGTGGTGGGGAACATCTTCGCGCGCAACCGAGGTAGCGCCGCCTACGGATTGCTGCTCAAGGACATCAACGACAGCGAGGTCCGCGGCAACGCGTTCACCGACAACACGGTGGGCGTTGTGCTCGAGGGCTCGAATCGAAACGTCGTACGCGACAACCGCTTCGAAGCGAACGGGTGGGGGCTGCGGCTGCTCGCCAACGCGCAGGATAATCAGGTCGAGGGCAACCTGTTCGCCAGGAACTTGTTCGATGTCGGCACCAACAGCCGATCGAGCTACTCCACCATGCGTGGCAATCATTGGGACCGGTATCGTGGCTACGATCTCGATCGCGACGGAGCGGGTGACGTCCCGTATGCCCCGGTTCGCCTCTTCGCGCTCGTCGTCGAGCGCGCGCCAGCCGCGCTCGTACTGGTGCGCAGCCTCGTCGCCGGCGCACTGGATCTTGCTGAACGCGTTGCGCCAGTACTGACGCCGGCGACGTTGATCGATCCGGCGCCGTTGATGCGGCGTCCCGTGTTGGCGCCCGTGCAGGCCGGGGCGCTGTCACTCGATGGTCGCGTGACCCTCACCGGCCGGCGCGAAGCAGCGCCGGAGGAGTTCTGATGATTCCCGACATGATGGCCGAAAACGTTCGGCTCGCCGCGCGCGGTGTGCACAAGGCGTTCGGCGCAGTACGCGTTCTCGATGGGGTGCGCCTCGCGCTGCGTGCTGGACGCGTCACAGCCGTACTTGGCCCCAACGGATCCGGCAAGACGACGCTGAACAAGGTGCTGCTCGGCCTGGTCCGGGCTGACGCGGGCGCCATCACGCTCGACGGGCAGGTGGTGACGGGGACCGACGCGTATCGGCGCCGTATCGGCTACATGCCGCAAGCGCCGCGCTTTCCCGACAATCTCTCGCCGCGTGAGGTGTTGACGCTCATGCAGTCGCTGCGCCCGGCGGAGCCGGTCGATCTCGACGCCTCGATTCAGCGCTTCGACATCGGCGCCTACGTCGACCGGCCACTCGGCGTCTGCTCGGGAGGCCAGCGACAGCGCGTCAACGCGGCGGTGGCGCTGCTGTTCTCGCCCGACGTGCTCATCCTCGACGAACCGACGGCCGGACTCGATCCCGTCGCCAGTGCCGCGCTCAAGGATCGCATCGTGCACGAGCGCGCGGCGGGGCGCGCTATTCTGGTGACGTCGCACGTCCTGAGCGAACTCGACGGACTGACCGATGATGTCGTGCTCCTGCTGGATGGGCGGGTGCAGTACGAGGGCTCGGTCGACGCGCTGCGCGAGCAGACCGGTGAGCGCTCCCTCGAACGTGCCGTCGCGGCGCTGCTGCGGACCGAGCGCGCATCGGTCGCGACCGGGGAAGCCGCATGAGCACGGTGCAATCGCCGGTGTGGCTCGGTGCGCAGCGCGCAACGTTGGAGACGTCCGTCGCGACACCCAGCGGGCGCACGCCCTCGGTCGTGGCCGCGGTATTTGCGGCGCAGTGGCGCGAGATCGCGCGCAATCGGTGGGTCCTCGCGTACGCGATCGTGCTGCTGCTGCTCACCGAGGCCCTGTTCCAGATGGGCGGCTCCGGGGTGCGCGCGCTGACCAGTCTGCTCAATCTCGTGCTGCTGCTCGTCCCGCTGGTCACGAGCGTCTTCGGTGTGGTGTACTGGTACGCGGCGCGCGAGTTCACGGAGCTGCTGCTGGCCCAACCGGTGGCGCGCCGTCGCCTCTGGTGGGGGCTCTATCTCGGGCTCGTGGTGCCGCTCGTGGCCGCGTTCAGTGTTGGCCTCACGCTGCCGCTCGTGTGGCATCGGGCGCTCGACGCGGAGACGGTGCGTCTGCTCGCGCTGTATCTCGGGGTGGGCGCAGCACTCACCGCCAGCTTCGGCGCGGCCGCGCTCTGGATCGGCGTGCGGCAGGACGATCGGTTGCGCGGGCTGGGGCTGATGCTGGGGCTCTGGTTCAGCGCGGCGCTGGCGTATGACGGCGTCGTGGTGTGGCTCGCGACGGCGTTCTCCGACTGGCCCCTGGAACGACCGATGCTGTTCGCGATGCTCGCCAATCCAGTGGACCTCGCGCGCACGGCGCTCGTGTTGCGCCTCGACAGTGCCGCGCTGATGGGCTACACCGGCGCGGTCATGGCGCGCACGCTCGGTGGCGGTCCCGGTCTCGCCGTCAGCGCGCTCGGACTCGCGCTGTGGATCGCGGGGCCGGTGTGGCTGGCTGTGCGCGCGTTTCGCCGAAAGGACTTCTGAGGGCCTCGGTGGGCTCCAGCATTTCGGCGAGCGTCGTGTGTCGGAAGAACTCGGCTAGCGACGTGCCGATGGCCTTCCAGCGCGCGTGCGCCTGACACGGGGCCGCATCACTGCACACCGAGCGCCCGAGCAGGCAGGTGCGTCGCGTGTCGATCTCGTCGAAGGGCCGCACCACCTCGGCGAGTCGGATGCGGGCGGCCGGTCGCGCGAGGCGAAAACCACCCGCCTTGCCACGCTGTGACTCGAGGACACCGTCGCGCGCGAGCTGATGCAGGATCTTCGACAGGTAGTTGGCGGGGATGCCGAGTTGCGCGGCCAGATCGGCGGCGCGCAGGGCGACGGGCGCGTCCTCGTGTTCCGCGAGGAGGACCGCCGTGCGCAAGGCGTATTCGGCCGTCTGGTTCAGCATGGACAAGGTCCGGTGGTGAGGCGTCGGGCGCCGTACCAGCGGTCCGGGCGCGACTTACGAGGTGACAATCTGCATGGGCGCACGCGTCGACGGCACATCGGCGGCACGGGCGGCGCGTTCCCGGTCGCGGTTGGTGGCCGAATCGATGGTCCGCCAGATGTTGAACGCGAACAGGTACGCACCCAGTGCCGACAGCACGCCGCCGATGGCGAGGAGCGTACCGGCCCACGACACGGCGTGGGCGCGGAGCGCGAAGCCGCCGGCGAGCAGCAGCAGACCGCCGTTGGCGAGCCCGACGTGTACGCCCGCGAGTCGCTGGTGCCGCAGCGGCATGCCGGTGAAGCGCGGGATGACATGATACGCGACGCCAAAGATCATCATCGCCACGAAGCCGAGCAGCAGGGTGTGCAGGTGCACGGGACGCCATCCGATGAGGGCGGGGGAGAGCGCCATCGCGACCCCCACGCTGGTCCCTGCGGCGAGCCACGCGAGGCTCGCCTTGAGGAACGCCTTCACGAACCAGTCCATCACGAGGTCACCCCCAGTTCGCGCAGCAGGTGTTCGAGCGGGATGCCCACGTGCTCGGCGGCCGCTCGCAACGACCGCGCGCCGCCGCAGCAGGTATCGAGGCCATAGCGCGCCAGCACCTCGGGAGCGGCGGCGAGACTGAAGAGGGCCTCGTCGACGCGCGAGTCGGCTGTGATGGGAGCGAGCGGGAGCGGGGAGCGCAGCAT
>JALOPN010000363.1 GCA_025453875.1 Gemmatimonadaceae bacterium
GTGTCGTTGATCGGCCCCATCGACGTGCCTTCGCCGAACACTTCGAGCGTGACGCCCTGCATGACGTCGCTCAACCCGCGTCCGTCGTGCAGCAGACTCTCGGTGCCCCACGAGAGCATGTTGATGAACCCCGGCGCGACGGCGAGGCCGGACACGTTCACTTCGGTCGTGCCACGCCACTCGCTGGCGTCGCCCACGAGCACGATCGAATCGCCCTGAATCACGACGTCGCCGGTGTACGGTGTGTCTCCCGTGCCGTCGTGAATCGTCCCCCCGCGCAGGATCAGATCGGCTGTCTGCCGCTCGGTGCAGGCGGTGAGCGTCGCGAGCGCGACGATGGCGGCGAGAACGGAGCGGCGCATGGGCGTTGGGTGAGGGGGACGTGACGCTCAAGCATGTGGCGCGCGGCGCGGTGGCGCCAGACGGGCGGGCGACGGCGGGTGCTGAGAGAACTGCGGGACGCGAAGGCGCGAAGGGCGCGAAGACGCGAGAACCGCAACGGCAACCGAGCAGAGGAAGACAAACCCAAGAAGGGGAAGACGAACTGAAGAAGTGCAACTGCCCTTTGGCCGGCTGCTCGCCCCATCGCCCGGAACCGGGGTGAGTTGCTCTTCTTCGTTCGTCTTCAGTTCTTCTTGGGTTCGTCTTCTCTCACTCGGTTGCCGTTGCGGTTGCCGTTCTCGCGTCCCTCGCGCCCTTCGCGTCGTCGCGTCCTGCAGTTCCCCCCGCCCCTACGCCAGAAACCGCCGCGCGACCTGCTCCAGCCGATCGTCGCCCGCCGCTTCGGCCTCGGCCAGCACCTCGGCCACGTACGGCTTGAGCGCCGGCTCGCCCCAGTAGTACCCGGTCGCCCGCTCCGCGAGCTCGGTTTCGCTCACCCGCGCCGCCTCGAGCAGCGCGCGCGCAGCCGCGCGGTCGTACGACGGATCGTCGCGCGGTGGCAGCGCGTAGTTGCGCCGAGGCTTCTCGCCTTCGGCATCGTCGCGCAGAAAGGCGCGGGACATGGTGCTCCTCCGGAAATGACGTATCGTATGCGCATGCACCCCGATCTCGCTCCCGCGTTCGTCGCGCGCTCGCAGTACTACCTTGGCGTCTACCTTGGCGTCGAGTACCCCGCCAAGCTGCGCGCCGCCCTGCTCGCCATTCCGCCTGATCGCCTCTGGTGGCGACCGCAGCCGACGGCGAACAGCGCCGGGAACTTGGTGCTGCACCTCGCCGGCAATGTACGCCAATGGGTCGTGAGCGGTATCGGCGGCGCGCCGGACGTGCGCGAGCGCGACGCCGAGTTCGCGGCTGAGGGTGGCTGGGATCACGCGCGACTGCTCGCCCACCTCGACGCCGCCTGCGCTGACGCGGTCGCGGTCATCGGCACGCTCGACGCCAACGCACTCGCCTCCGCTTCTACGACGACACCGCCGGCCTCGCCCGCCCCACATTTCTCCCCGCCGGGCAGTCCGACATTTCCTGACTGCTTGCCGCACGACGAAGGAGCATCTTCGCGCTCTCAGCCTGCCACCTCGTCCTTCGACAACCGGGGTGAGTTGCCCTTCTTCAGTTCGTCTTGCGTTCGTCTTCGGTTCGTCTTCCAGCCACGCTGTTGCGTCGACGAGAACTGCCGGACGCGAAGACGCGAAAGCCGCGAAGGCGCGAAGACGCGAAGACGCGAGAAGCGTTGTCTGTTGCCGTTCTCGCGTCCCTCGCGTGTCTTCGCGCCTTCGCGTCCCGCTGTGCTCGATCCCGTTCCGCAACCGAAACCGAGCCGCTGGAAGACGAACCCAAGAAGAACCCAAGACAAACGGAAGAAGAGCAACCGCGCGATCGCGGAGTGACCGCCTCGCAACTCGGCCACCGGGGTGAGTTGCCCTTCTTCAGTTTGTCTTCCGTTCTTCTTCGGTTCGTCTTCCAGCCACTCAGTGGCAGTGCGTCACCCCATGAACGCGCGCAACGCCTGCGTCCCCGACCGACTCGCCACGATCCGCACGCCGTCGCGCAGCTCCACGAGATACCGCCCCGCATCGTGCGGCCGGATGGCCGCCACGAAGTCGAGGTTCACCACGTGCGACCGATGGATGCGCACGAACCGCGCTGCATCGAGGCGTGGGAGCAGCGCGCTCAGCGTCGTGTGCAGCAGATGCCGTCGCCCCTCGACCACGAGCGCCACGTAGTCCCCGTCGGCATCGAGTCGACTGACCTCCGCCAGCCGCACCGGGACCAGTCGCTGCCCCGTGCGCACGAACACACGCTCGAGTGGTGCGCCGTTCTGCTCCTGCACCTCCCGCAGACGCTCGAGCGGTTCCACGTCGGACGGCAACGCAACGCGATCGAGCAATCGTGCCACCGCCGTCGCGAAACGATGTCCACCGAACGGCTTGAGCAGATAGTCCACCGCGCCCAGCTCGAACGCCTGCACCGCGTGCGTGTCGTGCGCCGTGGTGAACACCACGTGCGGTCGATGCGTGAGCGCGGCGAGCACCGCGAAGCCATCACGCCCGGGCATGCGCACGTCGAGGAACACGACGTCGGGGCGTACCGCGTCGATAAGCGCGATGGCGGTGTCACCGTCGGCCGCTTCCCCGACCAGCGTGAGCGCTTCGTGCCCCTGCACGAGCGCACGCAGATGATCTCGCGCGAGCGGTTCGTCTTCGGCAATGACGGCGCGAAGCGCCGGCGTGAGGGTGGCCCCCACCGCGTCCCCTGCGCCGCTCACGCATCCACCGCCGGTAGCTGCAACGTGACCGCGAAGCCGGCCCCCGGGGCGCTCTGCACGACGAGCGAGGCGCGTTCACCGTAGCGTGCCGTCAACCGTTTGCGCAGTGCGTCGAGTCCGATGCCGGTGCCGCGCGTGTCGGGCGTCGCCTCCGGCGTCGCGCCCACACCATCGTCGTGCACGCTGAGCAGCAGCTGCGCGCCCTGCAGCGCCCCACGCACCGTGATCGTACCGCCGTCGGCCCGCGGCGCGATGCCGTGGCGAATCGCGTTCTCCACGAGCGGCTGCAATGACAGACTCGGCACCGCGACATCACGCGCGTCGTCGTCGATTTCGGTGTGCACGCGCAGGCGATCACCGAGGCGCGCCGACTCGATGGCCAGATAGAGCGACACGAAGCGCAGCTCCTCGTCGAGCGGCACCATCTCGCGCGCGCCGCGCGCCGGGTCGAGCACGTAGCGCAGCAGCGTGGCCAACTCCTCGAGGGCCTGTTCGGCCGCCGCCGGATCACGTCGCACGAGCACGGTCGCCGTGTGCAGCGCGTTGTAGAGAAAGTGCGGATCGACCTTCGCGCGCAGCACCGCGAGCTCGGCGCGCGCACGTTCCGCTTCGGCCTCGCGCAGCCGCGCTTCACGTTGGCGCGTGCGTTCGCTCGCGAGCATTGTCCACGTAACGCCGGCGATGATGCCGTATACCACCACGCCGAAGAACGCCTGCCAGAGCCACCAGCTGCGCACCTGCGCCATCACCGCGTCCCAGTCGCCCACGGCGAGGCGAATGCC
>JALOPN010000364.1 GCA_025453875.1 Gemmatimonadaceae bacterium
GGCGCGCACCTGCAGGATCACGGCGTTGAAGCCGATGGCCTGCGCGCGATCGAGAATGGTGGTGAGCTCCGCCTGCTGCTGCCCGATGGAGAGATCGCTGCGCGATGGCCAATCGATGTTGCCGACGGTGGCCACCCAGAGCCCACGAAACTCGCGCGGCAGCTCCGGCGGCGTGAGTGGCACCGTCGGACCCGGCGGCGTGGGTGGCGGTGCGGGTGGCTCGGGCGTGATGGGCGCGGTGGGCGACTCACCACAGGCGGCAAGGACAAGCAGCGTCGCAGCCGCGAGGAGATACGGACGCACGACGAGCGAGCGAAGCGAACGGGTCACGTAACGACGGGACATCAGGACGATGCGCGAGGTGATGACGACGACGTGTCTGACGCCGCCGTGTCGTCGGCGGAGAGGAAGTCGCGCTTGAGGAAGCCGGGCGGTACCTCGGGGAGCCACGCGCTGAACGCATCGCCGTAGATGTGCCACACCGTCACGAAGAGCGCCGCGATGATGGGACCCACGATGAAGCCGAGCGCCCCGAAGAGCACGATGCCCCCCATGGTACTCAGCAGGATCATCAGGTCCGACATGCGGGCGTCGCGCCCGACGAGCAGCGGGCGCAGGAAGTTGTCGACCGAACTGACGACGATGGCACACCACACGAACAAGCCGATCGCCGCCGTGTTCTGCCCCATGATCGCGAGATAGCCCACGGCAGGGATCCAGACGAGTGCCGCGCCCACGGCGGGGATGATGGACAGCACCACCATCACCGTTCCCCAGAACGACGCCGCCGGCACGCCCGCCACGGCGAAGGCGAGGCCGGCGAGCACGCCCTGGATCACGCCAATTAGCAGCGAGCCCTTGAGCGTCGCGCGCGTCACCGACACGAAGCGCTCCAGCAGTTGCGCTTCCTGATCGGGGCCGAGTGGGATGTAGTACAGGACTTGTCGCAGGATCTGTCGTCCATCCACGAGGAAGAAGAACATCGCGTACAGACAGACGAACAGCTGGAAGAAGAACGACAGCGTGCCACGACCGAATGCCGCCGCCTTGCTCGCGAGCATTGGGCCCACGGTGCCCGCGATCTCCCCCAGCTTCTGCAACACGACTTCGTTGGACGGCACGAAGCGACCCACCAACGGCAGTCGCTCCGCCCACGCGCGCAACTGACCGAGGCGATCGGGTTCACTCTGCACCCAGGCCGAGATCGACTGCGACAGGTTGACCGACTCCGCGACCACGAACGTCAGGAACGTCGCGAGCGGTGCCACCACGCCAAGCAGCAGCAGGAGCAACGTGATGATGGCCGCGGCGTTCTCTCGGCCACGCAGGCTGGCGCGCAGACGACGGTAGAGCGGCGTGCTCATCGCCGCGAAGATCGCCGCGAGAAACACCGACAGCAGGAAGTCGCGCACCATCTGCAGGAACAGCAGCGAGATCGCCGCCACGAGCAGGAGCAGGAAGGCGCGCTGGAACCGGAGCGCCTGGTCGCTGGCGGGCCCCTGCTCACTCATACGGTGCACCGCGTCACAGCTTCGCGGAGCGACGTGACGGGATCGCGCGTCGGGAGGAACTCGTGCGCCACGAATCCGTCGAAGCCGGTATCGGCGATGACCTGCGCGATGCGCCGGTAGTTGAGCTCCTGATCATCGTCGAGCTCGTGGCGACCGGGCACGCCCGCCGTGTGATAATGCGCGATGATGCCGGCGTACTGCTTGATGGTGGCAATCACATTGCCCTCCATCACCTGCATGTGATACACATCGTACAACAGGCGGAACGCGGGCGAATCCACCCCCTTCACCACCTCGGCGGCCCACGCAGTATGGTCGGCGTGATAATCCTTGTGGTCCACGCGACTGTTCAGCATCTCCATGCACAGCGTCACACCGTGCTGCTCGGCCAGCGGCGTCAGGCGCTTGAGCCCCGTGATGCAGTTGGCGATGCCCTCCCCGTCGCTGAGCCCACCGCGATTCCCGCTGAACACGACAATGCGGCGCACACCCGCCGCGCCCGCCTTCGGGATGAGCGCTGACCCCGCCGCGACCAGTGCATCGTGCTGATCGAGCCGATTGAATCCGCGCGCGATCGGGCCGAACCCGTTGCCGATGCTGCATTCGAGTCCATAGCGCTTCGGAACGCCCCACTCGGCTTCGTCGAGCAGGTCGATGCCGGCCAGTCCGAGGTCACGACCGGCGGCGCACAGCGCATCGAGCGTGAGCCCGGTGAAGCACCAGCGCGCGACCGACTGCCGCAGGCGACCGGCGCGCGGGTGCGCCGTGGCGACGGCGCCAAGCCCACGCAACGTGGCCATGGCGTGAGCGTTGCCGCCGTCAGCGCGCCAAGCGCACCCACCGCATCACGCCGCGAGATCGGCGATCGTTCGCTCACAACTCCCTCCGATTGAGCAGGTCCACCGCGTGGGCGGCGGCGCGCGCGGTGAGCGCCATGTACGTGATGGACGGGTTCTGGCACGCCGAGCTCGTCATGCAGGCACCATCGGTGATGAACAGGTTGGGCACATCCCACGCCTGATTCCAGCCATTGAGCACCGAGTCCTTCGACGAGCGC
>JALOPN010000365.1 GCA_025453875.1 Gemmatimonadaceae bacterium
TCGGCGCGCGCGCGTGGACGCGGTGGCGTCTGATCACGTGGCCGCTGCTCTGGCGCGGCCTGCTGCCCTCGGTGATCGCGGTGTTCGTGTTCGCGCTGGGCAGCTACGAAACCGCGGTGTTGCTGGCCCCCGCGCAGCCCGTGCCGCTCCCGGTCCTCACGATGGAGCGCTTCGCCGATCCTGCGCTCGCGCGCCGTGGTGATGCGTACGTCCTCGCGCTCCTTGCGCTGGGGATCGCGGCACTCGCCGTGGTGGTGCACGAGTGGACGCGGGCACGGTGGGCTCGTGTCGTGGAGTCATCCGCATCGGGGACCTCGCGCGCGTGATCACCGCGTCGCGGGGACCTCGCGCGCGTGATCACCGCGTCGCCACCCGTACGATCCCTGCGTGTCGCCGCGTTGCTGGCGCTCGCCGTGTTTTGCATCGGTCCGCTGGTGTTGCTCGCGGTGCAGTCGCTCGCGTTCGGGTGGCGATGGCCCGCACTGTGGCCGGCGGCGCTGCAACTCGATGCGTGGCGTGGTGTATCGTCCGGCGCAATCGGCCGTGCGGTGTGGACGAGTCTGTGGCTTGCCGGTGCAACGACCGCGACCGCGCTGGTGCTGGCGCTCCCAATGGCGCGTGCGATGGCCACCCTGCCCCGTCCCTGGTCGCACGTGGCTGCTGCACTCGTCTTTCTGCCGGTGGCGGCTCCGCCGATTGCGCTCGGCGCCGGACTGCAGGTGGTGGCCCTGCACGTTGGGATTGCGGGCTCCGCACTCGGCGTCTGGTTCGCGCACTGTGTGCCCGCGGTGGGGTACGCGACGCTTGTCCTCACCGGAGTCTTCGCAACCCGCGACGCGCGTGATGAAGAGGCCGCGCGGACGCTAGGCGCGACGGCGCGTCAGCGCTGGTGGTACGTGCTGCTGCCACAGCTGCGCCCCGCGCTCGCCGAAGCGGCGTCAGTGGCGTTTCTCGTGTCGTGGGCGCAGGTGGCGCTCACGCTGGTGATCGGCGGCGGCGCCGTGCGCGCGCTCCCCATCGAGGTGCTCGCGCTCGTGCGGGCCGGACAGGAGACCGACGCCGCCGTGGGCGCCCTGCTGCTCGTGCTGCCGCCGCTCGCGGTACTGGCGGCGCTGCGCCGAGGAGTGCAACGCTGGTGAGCACTCGCCCCACCGCGCTGTCGCTGCGCGAGGTCGCGGTCCCCTTCGGCGCGAACTCCGGACTGGTCGACGTCTCGCTCGATGTTGCCGCTGGCGAGCGGGTCGTGTTGCTCGGCGCGTCAGGCGAAGGCAAGACGACCCTGATGCGCGCGATCGCCGGATTCGCACCGGTCTCCGCAGGACGGATTCACGTGCGCGGCAGGGATGTGAGCGATCTGCCGCCCGAGGTGCGCGATGTCGTGTATCTGCATCAGGTGCCGGTGCTGTTCCCGCATCTCACGGTGCGGGACAACGTCGCCTTTCCGCTCACCGTGCGCGGCGTGCCGCGAGGCGAGCGACGGGCGCGTGTCCAACCATGGCTCGATCGCCTCGGACTCGCGGCGCTTGGTGATCGGCTGCCGCACGCACTGAGCGGCGGGCAGCGACATCGTGTGGCGCTCGCGCGCGCGCTGGCCGCGCAGCCGGCGGTGCTGCTGCTCGATGAACCGCTTTCGGCGCTCGATCCGGCGCGACGTGTCGATGTGCGCCGTGCCATCGAGGACGCGCATTCGGCGACCGACGCGGCGCTGGTGCTCGTGACACACGACCTCGAGGACGCCGCCGCGCTTGGTGACCGCGTCGCCGTGCTGCATCGACAACGCGTCGCGCAGCTGTCGACGCCCGGCGAGCTGTTCACGCGGCCGGCCTCGCTCGAAGTGCTGCAACTGCTCGGTGTACACGACCTGGTCGTCGGCGTGATCAGCGCGCCGGGCCGCGCGCGCACACCGCTCGGCGAGGTATCGATCATGCCGACAACAGTTCCGATCGGTGCCGCCGTGATTGTGGGCGTGCGCGCGGCGGCGCTGACACTCGTCGCGTGGCATGAGGCCGCCTCCGCACCGGGCGTGGCGGCCGAGGTCCTCGATGTACAGGAGGCACCAACCGGCCCGGTCGTGCGCGTGCAAGTGCCGACGCTGGACGGCCACGCTGGCTCGTCACGCCTCGCGGTACCGGGCGGTCGCGAGACGGTCGTGCGCGTTCCCGTACCGCACGCACACGCGTGGCTGTATCCTGGGGCCACGGTGTGTGTCGTGTGGCGCGAAGGCGCGCTCACGGACGGATTGCCCGCCTATCCGATCTGAGACCACGGTGCTCGACGAGTTCTTTCGCCTGCACAAGGAGCGATGGCTCCGTCCGCTCGCCAACTGGTGCGCCGGCTGGTGTTCGCCGTTGGCGATCACGGCACTGGGGCTGCTGATCGGTCTGGCCGCGGCCTTCGCCGCGTCGCGAGCGGCGTGGGGGCTCGCGCTCGGGCTGTGGTGCGTGAACCGCGTACTCGACGGGCTCGATGGCGTCGTTGCGCGCGTGAGTGCACGACAAAGCGAACTGGGCGGCTACCTCGACATCGTGGCCGACTTCACCGTGTACGGCGCCATGCCGATCGGTCTGGCGC
>JALOPN010000366.1 GCA_025453875.1 Gemmatimonadaceae bacterium
GGGTTATTCGTCGCTGTCGTGCCTGCAGGAGTTTCCGCTGCACGTGCTCAAGATCGATCGGGCATTCGTCGCGAATCTCATGCGCGGACGCGACTTCGCGGCCCTCGTGCACGCCGTGATCACGCTGGCCGATAATCTGGGGCTCGAAGTCGTCGCCGAAGGCATCGAAGACGTGTCGCAGGCCGTGATGCTGCAGGATCTGGGATGCGCCTATGGGCAAGGCTTCCTGCTCGCGCGCCCGATGCCTGCAGCGGCGTTCGCGGACTGGTTGCGCGGCGATGAGAAGACCGCTGTGATGTATGCGCCGTCGGCCCCCGCGCCGCTGCCTCTCCTTACTGAACAGGTTGCCTGATGCCTACCACCGTTTCGTCGCCGTTGTCTGCCACAGACGTTGCCGATCATCGCCGCGTGGCGGGCGAGATCGTATCACGCAGATGGCGAACGACCCGCACGCCACGGGTGACGCTCTCGATCGCCTGCTGGCGTCCGACCCGACGCTGGGCGCGCGCGTGCTGCGCGTGGTGAACTCGGCCTTCTATGGCCTGCCCGGCTCCATCTCCACCACTGGCGCGGCCATCGTGCGTCTCGGGTTCGCGGCCATCCGCAACATTGCGATCGCGGCGAGTCTCACGCGCATGTTCCGCGGTGGCAAGCTCGGCCCGACCTTCGACGCGCGCGACGTCTGGCGCCATTCGGTGGCGGTCGCCGAAGGTGCGAGCCGACTGGCGCGCCTGCTCCCGCGCGACGGTGTCGCCCGTGGTGCGCCCGACGAGGCACTGCTCGCCGGTCTGCTGCATGATCTCGGCCTGGTGGTCGCCATGCAGGGGGAGCGCGAGTCGTTCACACACCTGCTCGAAGCTCTGGAGCACAACACCGAGGAGCCCTACGCGGCTGCGGAGCGTGCGCACCTCGGCACCACGCACGCGCACCTCGGCGAAGCGCTCGCCAGCAAGTGGAGTTTCCCGCCATCACTCGCCCGCGTCTGCGCACACCACCACGATCCGATGACGCTGCCGGAAAGCGAGCGCACGCTGGCGGCGCTCGTGCACGTGGCGGATCATCTCGCGGTGCAGGTGGGCGAGGGCTACACGCGCACGGTACAGGGTGAATCGCTCGACCCGGCCGTCGTGTCCTGGCTCGGCATCAGTCAGGCCGATCTTGACGCGCTCGTGGAACTGCTCCCGCAAGCCACCGCCGACGCCATGCAGGTCCTCGGCGACGAACGCTGACGTCGCGTCTTGCGTCGTTTATCGGAGCCTGCCCGAAGTACGACAAGCGAGCCGCTGGAAGAACAACCCAAGAAGAACTGAAGACAGACGAAGGAGGGCAACTCACCGCAGAGGCGAGATCTCTCGCGTACGGTCAGTTGCCCTTCTTCGTCTGTCTTCAGTTCTTCTTGGGTTTGTCTTCCAGCGGCTCGTTTCAGTCGCTCGTGAACTCTAGCGGCGTAACGTGCGCAGGCGGACGGATGCTCGCCTCAGGTCTGCAGCTGATCCCAACTGCGCGATGACGGATTCGTGCCACAGCCACAGCCGCTGTCGCAGCCCGCGCTCGTCTGTCGGCTGGCCGCGCGCAGTTTACGGATCGACGCGAGCACTCGCGTGGCGAGGAAGAGCGCGGCGCCACCAATGACGAGCGCGACGATAAGCGTGCTCGTCATCAGCCCCACCCCAGTGCGCGGCCCACCTGGTACACCAGGAACGCGCTGAACCACGCGAGGCCGAGCATGTAGCCGAACTGGATCGCCGCCCACGACCACCCGAGTCGACCACCCCCCGCTTCACGCACCGTGATCGCCGTCGTGCTCATGCACATCAGGGCGAACACATAGAACACCATCAGCCCCACCGCGACGAGCGTCGTGTACACCGGCTCACCCGTTTCGGGATGCCGTTCCGCGAGCAGGCGATCGGAGAGTGCCCCGGTATCCTCGTCGCTGCCACCCACGCCGTAGATCGTGCCCATCGTCGAGACGAACACTTCGCGCGCCGCGAAGCTCGCCGCGATCGACACGCCGATCTTCCAGTCGTACCCGAGCGGTCGCACGACCGGCTCGATCACCTTGCCGACACGACCGAGCACACTGCCCTCGAGCTGCCGTTCCGCCTGCACGACCTCGGGCAGTGTGGGGTCGACCTCGGTGCGCGGATACGTTGCCATGGCCCAGAGCACGATGGAGAGCGCCATGATGACCGTGCCCGCGCGACGCACGAAGAGCATCGCGCGCTGCCACACGGTCACGCCGAGTGTGCGCAGACTCGGCCAGCGATAGGTGGGCAGCTCGAGGATCATCGGTCGCACCGGGCCCTTGAGCAGCGTGCGCTTGAACACGGCCGCCGCGCCGAGTGCGGCCAGCGTACCCAGCAGATACATGCCGAGCAGCGTGGCCCCCTGCAGGCCGAAGCCGAGCGGGAGGGTACTCGCGGGAACGAACGTGCCGATGAGCAACGTGTACACCGGCAGGCGCGCCGAGCAGCTCATGAGCGGCACGACCATGATGGTCGCGAGACGGTCCTCGCGGTTCTCGATCACGCGTGTCGCCATGATGCCGGGCACGGCGCACGGCGCACGCGTAGCCCGAGAGCATGGGGATGAAGCTGCGTCCGTGCAGCCCGACGCGGCGCATGATGCGATCCATGAGGAACGCGGCGCGTGCCATGTACCCCGAGTCTTCGAGGATGCCGATGAGCAGGAACAGCATGCTGATCTGCGGCACGAAGACCAGCACACCGCCAACACCCGCGAAGATGCCGTCCACCACAAGTGACCGCAGGTCGCCCTCGGGGAGCGCGGCACCGACGCGTTCACCCACGGCGGCGATGAGCCCTTCAATCGCATCC
>JALOPN010000063.1 GCA_025453875.1 Gemmatimonadaceae bacterium
CTCGACGAGGTCGAGCGCCGTGGTATCGCGTCCCATGCGCGTGATGCGCACACTGGTGGCGTGCGGCAGCCAGACGTCGTAGCTGCGCAGCTCGGTCTCGAGCCCCATCGCCTTCATCTGGGCCATGACATAGTCGGCCGTACGCTTCTGGGCGGGCGTGCCGGCGATGTGTGGCTCTTTCGAGAGCTCGGCCGAGTGGGCGCGGGCGCGGGTCGGCAGTGGGCCGGCAATGGCGTCCTGCTCGAGTCGGCGCTGCGTGGCCGTGGACGCCGGGCCGTAGCCGGGGACAGAGGGGAGCTGTTGGGCGTGGGCAACGCCCGCGCCGAGTAAGAACGGCAAGACCAGCGGGGCGCGCACTAGGCGGGACAGGGACACAGCGAGACTCCAGTGAGGGACAGATACCGCAGGGTGCCGTGTTGGTGTCGGGACGGCAAGAGCTGGAGGAGACACGGGGGTCGATCGGCTGGATCATGACACACCGCGCGTCCCCGCAGCTATCGGGGCGCCGCTTCCGGTTGGATGAGCAGGAGCGCCGCCCCGAACGGGGGGAGCGGAACGCGCAGTTGTCCTTGGGCCGACAGTGCCCCGAGGTCGCGCGTCCCGTCGGTGTCGATCCAGCGGACGCGCGACTGCGGAGAAATACCGAGCGCACTCGGATCGAGCGTGAGCGTGGCGTTCGTCGCCTCGTCGGCGATGCTGGCCAGCGGAATGACCACGGCTCCGTTGGCCGCACGCCACGCACCATGCAGGACCGACGGGACCACTTTTTCCGCTTCCGTTGGTCCACCGCGCCGCGCCGCGTAAATGGAGATACGCGACAGGCGTACCGTGACCGGCGCCACGGCCAACGGCGGGGGACGCAGAAACTGCCCACGGTGGAGCGCGCTCCACGCCTGCTTCCGGAGCGTCGCGAGTCGCACGAGGTAGTCGATCTCATCGCGCCGCTCGGTCAACTGCTCCGGCAGGAAGTTGGCGATCGAGGGCTGCATCCCCCATACGAACAGGCGGGCCTGCTCGAGCCGGAACTGTTGCGCATACGCGCGATCGAGCAGCGCGAGCGCGTTCGCCGGCTGCGTGGAATCGGGCCAGAGCTCGTCGTACGGTGGATAGGTGAGCGAGCCATAGGTGCCGTAGGTGTTGGCCACTTCGTGATACACCGCCTGAAAGAGCGGCAGCGGCTCCCAGCCATTGGCGGGATCGGCGTAGCGCTCCTGACTGACCTGCAGCGTAAGGAAAAGGTCGAGTTCCGGCAGCCACGTCTCACCACCGCCCTCTCCGGCAAGCACGATGTTCCGCTCGCGAGCCATGCGCCGGAGATCATCGGCGAGCATGCTGAAGCCCCCCATCCAGTAGTTGCCGCCGCCCACCGGCATGCCCGCCCCGCGCCGCCAGTTCACGAGGCTGAGCACCGCCTGATCCATGTAGATGCCGTCGATACCGTACTGGTGAACGACGGTATCGGCGATACCGGCGTAGGTCTGCCGCCAGAAGGGACTCGTGACCGACATGGTGGCACACGGCACGGGATCGAAGATGTTGTAGACCTCCGTGCGAATGGTGCCATCGCGCTCGCGCACCGCGCCCTGTTGGGCATCGCGCGCCGACCAACTCGGGGTGGCGGTGCACCACAGCCGTTGGTTCATGTACACGATGGCGTGCAGCCCCGCCTGCTGCGCCTCGCGCACGGCGGCCGTGAACGGCGCCGCCCCTTCGCGCGGCGGCAGATACTCCGGGAACGACGTGTCATAGGGCCCGCGATGCCACCAATGCCAGAAGACGCTCACGGGCAGCCCCGCATATGCCTGCAACGCCTTGGCGGGTTCGAGCACCGCCGGTGACCGCCCCCGGTTCCACACCCAGACGCCCGTGCTGTCCACCCACGGCGCCACAACCCCGCGCGCGACACGGCTGTTGCGGGCCCACGATTGCTGCATCCCCCAGTCGCGGTACCATGCGGCCACCGTGACCCAGTCGCCGCGAAATGCGCCGACCTGCACGGCGTACGGTAGGGTGAACGCCTCCGTACTACCGGGCTCCGGCAGCAGGTGCGCGGTTTCGAGCGTCAGTGTTCCGTTGTCGGCGCCGGCAATCGTGAACGATTTGCGCCAGGCCAGCGAATCGGAGGTACTCAGGCGCAGCCCCGGGCCCTGTTGCGGATACAACGCCATCAGCTGCATCGCCAAGGCGCCGGGATAGGCCCAGCTCTGCGCGCGAGCCGTCGTCGCGCCGAGTGGATGCTGGCTCTCGGTACCCTGCGCCTGGGCTCCGGCGAAGCGCGCGCGCGGCTCGGCCATCTGCTGCCCCATCCACAGCGGGACCACCAGCGTTTCGCGGGCCCCGAGCCGTGGGATACCGACCACGCGCGGAAAGCGAATGGAGTCGAGTGGTGTGGCGATCAGCCCTTCCACCGCCAGCGTCCACTCGCTGGCACCATCGCCGGCTCGCATGGCCACCGTGGCGACGACCCGCAGCCCCGGGGCATCGGCAAACCGCTCCCACACCAGGCGCCACGCAGGCGTCGCACCCGGCAACAACGTCGGCGTGAAGCGTCCCGCCTGTGCCGGTGTGATGGGCGGACGCGCGCGGCCGGCATCATCGGGCGAGCGATGCGCAATCCACAGCCACGGGTCGGGCGACTGTACCGCTCGGATGGTGTCCGCTCCCTGGGTGATCTGCGCGATGCCCCCATGCGTGGCCTCCAGTACGAGCGTGTGCGTGCCCGACACCAGGCGGAGCGGCGCTGGCTGACTCTGCGCCGCTGGCCATGGCGCGAGTGCGTACAGCAGCACACCCAGCATGGCACGGCGCAAGCACGTTGACGGCATGGTGCTCATGGGTAGAGGTAGTACGGGGCACTGATCGCCCGGAACTGCGTGAGTTCGTTCTCCCACGACACGAAGATCTCCGCGGGTGCGCGCCCCGCCTCCAGCATCTGCTTGAGTCGCGGGGTGGCTGCCAGCCGGTCGAGCGTCGCGTCGTTCCAGACGAGCCGGTCGCGGTGCAACGCGTGCACCGCCCAGAGCATCGCCACGCCCACGCGATACGGCTGCACCGTGCGGCGATCGGTGATCACCACACGAATGCCACGCGCGAGTTCGCCGGCATACAGGGGCGGTCGGGCATGAAACGCCCGCTGAACCGGCGTGAAGGTGTCCGCCGCGAAGCGCACCCCCGGAAGTTTCAGCTCGTTCAGCATCGCAACTGCGCGGGAGTGCTCGAGCCAGGGCGCCCCGATCAGCTCGAACGGCGCATCGCTGCCGCGCCCCGCGGACACGTTGACCGCCTCGAAGAGACAGGTCCCGGCGTACGCGATCAGCGACGAGAACGTCACCAGATTGGGCGATGGTTTTCGCCACGGTTGACCGGTCTGATCGAACCACTGATCCCGGGTCCACCCACGCATTGGTACCACGTGCAGCTCTGCCGTACGCCCGCCGCGCAACCGCCGCTCGCCATTGTAGAAGCGTGCCAGCTCACCTGGCGTCATGCCGTGCAGTGCTGGAATGGCGGTGTACGAGCCGAAGCGATAGAACGCCTGCGAGTCGGCCACGAAGCCATCGGCGCCGCGCCCACCCAGCGGGTTGGGCCGGTCGAGGACCACCACGCGAATCCCTCGCTCGGCAGCGGCTTCCATGATGAACCCGAGGATGTTGACATGTTCGTAGAATCGGGCCCCGACGTCCTGAATGTCATAGAGCAGTACGTCCACGCCGTCCAGCATCTCCGGTGACGGCTTGTGCTGTTCGCCGTACAGGCTGTACTTCGGCACCCCGGTGCGGGCGTCGCGGGTGCGCTCTGGGTCGCGCGGCACGGAGTAGTCGTTGCTCCGGATGTCGTACTCCATGCCGAAGAGCGCCACGAGTCGTACATCACGATGCACCGCGAGCGCATCGGCAAGATGCGAGCCGTCGGCCAGGCGTCCGCTGTGATTCGAAACGAGCGCGACCGCACGACCGCGCACCAACTCGGCAAATTCGCTGAACAGGCGGTCGGCACCCATGGTCACCGCTGGTCTGGTGGAGCTGGGCGTTTGGGCCGACGTTGCCACCGGGAGCGCAAGCAGGATGAAGGCCAGCAGCCCTCGAACGCGAACGGACATATTCCACCGAGGTTGTGGTCAGGACGGCCAACGCGCCGTAGACTTGCGCCATGACGACACTCCCCTATCCTACGCCCCGGGCGCCCGCACTGCTGGGTACCGCCCTCGCCCTGATCGGCGCCGCACTGCCGTGGCGCGCCACCGAAGCGCAGGGCGCCGCCCCCGCCACCACCTCTGCCGCTTCTTGCGCTGCAGGCACCGACGGTCGCGCCATCCCTGGCATCGAAGTGTTGTTGCGCGATTCGTTGCACCTGCTGCGCGGCAAGCGCGTGGGGCTGATCACCAACCACTCCGGTCGCAATCTCGCCGGCACGAGCTCCATCGACCTGCTGCACAAGGCACCCGGGGTTCGTCTTGCCGCCTTGTACGGACCGGAGCATGGCATTCGCGGCACGGAGAAAGCGGGGGCGAAAATCGGCAACTCGGTCGACAGCGCAACCGGGGTGCAGGTGTTTTCGCTGTACGGTGACACGCGGGTACCGACGGCCGCGATGCTCGAAAACATCGATGTGCTGCTGTACGACATTCAGGACGTTGGCGCGCGCGTCTACACCTACCCATGGACGATGGCGCTGGCGGCCGAAGCCGCCGGGAAGGTCGGCAAGCGCTTCATCGTGCTCGATCGCCCCAACCCGATTCGCAATGATCGCGTGGAGGGCGGCGTGCTCGATCTCGCCTTCCGGAGCTTCGTCGGGCAATACGCTGTGGCCGCGCGTTACGGCCTCACGCCGGCGGAGCTGATGCGCTGGCTCGTGGGAACGGGGCAGGTGAAGGTGGATCTCGCCGTCGTGCCCATGTGTGGCTATCGCGCGACCGACTGGTACGATGACCTGCGCTGGCCGTGGATCGACTGGTCGCCCAACCTGCGCACACTCGACGCTTCGGTGCTCTACCCCGGCACCGTGTTTTTCGAAGGGACCAACCTGAGTGAAGGGCGTGGCACCGATGCCCCGTTCACCCAGGCAGGTGCCCCGTGGCTCACCGATGCGCAGGCCATCGCCACGGCCCTCAACAACCGCCGGCTCGGCGGGGTGCACTTCGATGTCGCGGAGCGTCGCGTGGAAGCAGGCTACAAGCACGGCGGACTGTTCATTCCGATGCTGCGCGCGCGTGTGACGGAACGCGAAGCGGTACGCCCGGTCGAGGTCGGGGCCTGGATGCTGCGGGAGATTCGCGCCCGGCACCCGAAGGAGTGGCAATGGCGCCAGGATGCCATCGACCGCCTGGCGGGTGGCGATCGCCTTCGCAAGGCGGTGGATACGTCGGACGAAGCCGTCGAGTCGTTGCTGCGCGACTTCCGCGCGGAATCCGCAGCATTCGAACAGGCTGTGGCGCGCTATCGTCTGTACCGCTGATCCATCGCATCGCGCGGTGCCGCGTGGCGATCGGCGGCGTACGCCGGGGCGTACCACCGGCTGGTCACAATGCACAACGGGTGGGGGCGACAGTCGCCCCCACCCGTTGTGCGGTCGAGCTGCGTGCGGCGCTTAGAAATCCGCGCGGAGTCCGATCTGGGCCTGTCGGGCGGCGAAAGCACCGGTGGGCTGCTGGAAGCTGGCAATCGCGTTGCCATTCGCCTGCAGCGCCTGAGCACCGAACGTGCTCCAGTTGTCCCAGTTGAACAGGTTGAACACCTCGAAGGTCGCCGAGTACTTCTGCGATCCCCGGGTGACGATCGGCCGCGAAAGCCGGATGTCGACGGTGCGATACCAGTTGTTGAAGGCCGCGGCGTCCGGGCGACGCGTGCGCTCACCGTCGATGAAGTCGTCGAAGAAGACGTTGTTGTTGTTCAGATCACGTCCATCGATCACCGAGAACGCCCGAGGGCTGGACGCCGTGATGATGGCCGAGCCGAGGAACTTGAACGGCAGCGGCTGGATGGTGCTCACCACGAGACGGTGCCGCTCGTCGCCCGCCGTGGTCTGCATCTGGTAGCTCGAGCGCTGCGGGAAGATGTTGGCCAGATTGCCGTCGAACTCGCTCTCGTTGAAGCTGAGGGTGTACGCCACGTTGGTCCGCCGCTGTCCGCGGCTGAACGTCATCTGCGTCATGAGCGCGTGGAACTTGGCGCGCCCGAAGTCATCCCAGAGCACGATGTCGCCGAACGCCGGCGTGAGCGCCCGACGATTGGCCGTGCGGTTGAAGAAGTTCGGATTGCGGCGGACATACAGGTTGCGAATGTCCTGGCCGATCCAGTCCACGTTGAGCCCGATCGACGGCGTGAGCTGATGACCGACACCAACCGACCACTGCCGGTTCTCCGGGGTCTGCATCAGATCCTTCACCAGCACCAGCTGCGGCGTCGCCGACACGCCCTGCTGCACGCGGCTTCGCAGCTCGGCCACATCCGTCGTGCCCGGGTTCACGAAGTTGTAAGTGCGCCAGCCGGCATTCAGGCGCTCCTGGAAGCCGATGAAGCTGGTGACGCGATCGAACATGATCGCGTAGCCACCGCGCAGGAACGTGCGGTTGGCACCAGTCGGGTCCCACGAGAATGACAGGCGCGGTGACAAGTTGTTCAGGTCGTTCCTGCGGTTGCCATCGTTCAGCCAGCGTGACAGCTCGGGAATGGCCTGCAGGCGGGTGTCCTGCGCCCAGGGGTTGCGGAAGTCGTTGCTCAACGTGTTGAGCTCCGCATCCCACCGGAGGCCGATGTTGATGGCCAGGTTCTGGCGGGGACGCCACTCATCGTTGAGGTACAGGCCGACGACCGTCCCGTTGGCCTGCGCGCGGGCATCGTCGACGCCGGTGGGGTTGAAGAAGCCGAGCGCAACGTTGGCCGCGTTGGGCCGCGTGCTGGTGTCGGTCGGGAAGTTGAACGCACCGTCGCGGTTGTTCGGCGCGAACTGCGACCCGTTGATGCGACTGGCCTCGACGCCGGCCTTGATCAGGTGCGAACCGCCCCAATCAGCGACGCTGTACGTGGAGCGATTGACGAAACGCAGGTGCGTCTCACGCAGCTCGAGCGGGAACGAGGCCGTGCCGAAGATGATGCCCGGGTAGGTCCGCTGGGCACCGGCCACAAGCGGATCCTCGTTGTGGTTCCACTGCACCACCTGCAGCGAGGCTTCGTTCACCAGGTTCGTCGTCGGCAGCCAGCGATGGCGGAGCTGTCCGGTATTGATGAAGTACTTCTGCGAGATGCCGCCATCACGTGACACGCGGCCACCGAAATTCGACTCACCGGTCATGTACCGACTGGACCACATCAGATCCACCGTATGGCGATCGTTTGGCGTGGCGGTCAGGCGCGTGAACAGCGTGTGATTGCGATTGGGCGCCAGCACATTCTCCCGGCGGTTGGCCCAGGCAGCCGTGGTCGGGATGACGTCGATGTAATTGTTAGTCAGCGTCCCTTCGTAGCTCGTCGCGAGGAACAGTCGATCACGCAGGATGGGACCGCGCAGATTGACACCCAGCTGCTGACGGCTGAAGTTCGGCGGCTCCAGTCCCGCCTGCTTCTGGAAGAAGGTGCGGGCAATCGCGTCGCTGTTCTGCACGAAACCGAACGCGGAGCCCTTCCACTCATTGGTGCCGCGCTTGCTGACCCCGGAGATCACGTACGAGCCGGCCCGCGTGTACTCGGCGTCATACGGATTCAGGTACACCCGGAACTCCTCGAGCGCTTCCTGCGGAATGGGCGAGCCCGTCTGTGGAATGCCGATGAGGTTGCCGTTGAACAGCGACTTCATCTCGACGCCGTCCATGTACAGGTTGATGAAGCGGAGATCGGGCGCCCCACCGGCGGCAGGGAGCGAGCGCCCCTGCTGCGGCGCATACGACCGAATACCGGGCGCGATCGCCGCGAGATTCATGACGCCGCGCGAGTTGAGCGGAAGATTTTCGATCTCCTCCGTGAGCACCGCCGAGGAGATGGAAAGGCGCTGCACCTCCACCTGCTTGACTGTCGAGGCGGCCACCTGTACCCCCGCCAGCTCGGTGGCGCCCTTGGTCAGGGAAAAGGTCAGGCGTGCGCGCTGACCGACCACGAGCTGTACTCGCTCGGTGACCGGGGCATACCCGAGCGCTCGGACGGTCACGGCGTAGGTACCGGAGAACAGCCCGAGCACGCGGAACTCTCCGTTGGCGCGCGTCGACGCGAGCCGGCGTTCTCCTGTCGTATTGTTGACGACTTCGATCTGGGCTGCCTCGACGGGCAACCCGCCATCGCTGGCCGTGACCACGCCTTCGAGCGTGATGGTGTTCTGCGCGCGGGCGGTGCCCGCCGCTGGCGGAGCGAGGAAGAGGCCGAAAGCGGCCCAGACCAGCAAACCCCAGCGCGTCAACTGTCGACGCATGCAGCGACTCCGTTTTGAAGGGTTGGAAGCGTCGCCGCGCACTGCGGTCTGTACAGGACGTGGAAGATCGATCGCCGCGACGTGCCTCTGTTCTACGCGGCCGGGCGCGGCTGTCAACCCGCCTCGTATTCCTCGGCCGCCCGCAGCACTGCCTGCTGCAGCAGGGCCTCGCGGTCGGCGCCCTGGGGCAGCGCGGCACTGAGCACGTCGAAGTGCCGCTGCATTTCGTCCTCGAGCTGGGCCCGCGTGGGCGAGTGCAGGCCCAGCACCGACAGCGACAGCGCCGCCAGATCGCGGAGCTGCCGGATGGTCTCCTCATCCAGCGCCTGCAGAGTGGCCGGACGCGGTACCGGAGCCGGCTTCTCGCGCCGGCGCTTGGGGGTTTCGAAGAGCGCCTTGATGGGCGCAAAGGTGATCACGAACGACCCCGGG